>JANMNW010000313.1:0-1905 GCA_031368515.1 Chloroflexota bacterium | reverse complement strand
CGCCACTGGCTCGCTCGGCGATCAGGCGGCGCATCATTTGCAGTGCCTCCTGTTGCCGCGCCTTGCGTTCGCCGAACCAGAGCTCGGGGTCAAACGGTGACTGCGCCACCGACTTGGCGATTCGTTCGCGCTGCGCTTCGTCGATGCGGCCGTAGAAACTCTCGGCACGTTCCACCGCCCGTTGAATCGACTCCTTGCGCCGCTGTACCGGGTCAGCCTGCAGATAGTCATCGAGAAATTCGGCGTTGGCCTTTGCATATCGACGCTCGATGTGCGCGATCTGCTGCTGCGTCACGCTCAGCAGCAGTTCGGCGGCGGGCACGATGGCCGGTTCGAGAGCAGCGTCAATCCGGCTGCGCGCACTCTCCCACCACTTGCACAAGCGCTCGGCGGACGTGGGTTCGAGCGCCTCGGCTTGGGCGCGGACCAACAGCCCGGTGTAGTCGGGCAACTGGGTTCGGCGATGCCATGCATGCCATTGCAGCAGCGCTTGACGCACGCGAGGCGACTGGGCGTCGTTGAAGTCGACGTAGCTGTCGAGCCACCAGTAGGCGAGTTCGTCCGCCTGGTTGTACCCAAATCGTAACGCGCTACAAGCGCTGAGCAGGCAGAGCGCGGCGGCGAGCAACGCAATAATTGCATACCGGGACGAGGAGCGGCTCATGGCGTTGAACATCGTGATCATGGCGGCGGGCAAGGGCACGCGGATGAATTCCAGGCACCCCAAAGTGCTTCACAAACTGGCTGGCCGCAGCCTATTGCAGCGCGTCTTGGACACCGCTGCCACGCTCCAGGCCGAGCGCATTATCACTGTCACCGGCCATGGCGCTGACGCGGTCGAAGCTGGAGTCACCGCGCCCCATCTGCGGTTTGTGCGCCAGGTCCTGCAGTTGGGAACCGGCCACGCCGTGTAGCAGGCCCTGCCGGCCTTGCCTGACGAGGGCACGACGCTGATCCTGAATGGCGATGTGCCACTGATCCAGGCGGCAACGCTGCGTACCCTGGTGCAGGCCTGCGCAGGCCGCCAACTCGCGTTGCTGACGATCGTACTGCCCGATCCGACGGGTTACGGCCGCATCGTGCGTGATGGCCAAGCGGTGCGCGCCATCGTCGAGCACGAGGACGCGAGCCCCGCGCAGCGCGCGATTGCCGAGGTCTATACCGGCGTCATGGCCGCGCCCACCGCGCTGCTCAAGCGCTGGCTGGCGAATCTGAAAAACCACAACGTGCAAGGCGAGTACTACCTGACCGACGTGGTGGCACTTGCCGTCGCCGATGGCGCGCCCATTGCCGTGACGGCAGCCGCAAATGAGACCGAGGTCCTGGGCATCAACAGTCCGCTGCAATTGGCCCAGCTTGAGCGGCGCCTTCAGCGGCAATTGGCCGAGACCTTGATGCGCGCTGGCGTGCGCCTTGCCGATCCTGCGCGCATCGACGTGCGCGGTGAATTGAGTACCGGCCGCGATGTCGAAATCGATGTGAACTGCGTGTTCGAAGGGCACGTGCGATTGGGCGACAACGTGCGCGTCGGCGCGAACTGCTGTATCCGCAACGCCAGCATCGCCGCCGACGTGGTGATTCAGCCCTTCACCCATATCGATGGCGAGGCGCTGGGCGTCAAAGTCGGTGCGGGTTCGTCGATCGGCCCGTTCGCGCGGCTGCGCCCCGGCGCCGATTTGGCGCAAGACGTGCACATTGGCAACTTCGTCGAAGTCAAGAACTCGACGCTGGCGCGCGGCGCGAAGGCGAATCACCTCGCATACCTGGGCGACGCAAGTGTGGGTGAGCGCGTCAACTATGGCGCCGGCAGCATCACGGCGAACTACGACGGCGCCAACAAACACCGCACCGTGCTCGGTGCCGATGTGCACGTGGGCAGCAACTGCGTGCTGGTCGCGCCGATCA
>JANMNW010000308.1:0-6427 GCA_031368515.1 Chloroflexota bacterium | reverse complement strand
AAGAGACGTGCCCCAACAGCCCCAACAGTCAGCGAATCGTAACTTTTTCAAGGATAGGAGGACTTCCATGCAGAGGAACTGGGTCCGCGCAACGGCGCTATGGACCATTGTCACCGCCGCGGTGCTCGCCGCGTGCGCGCCACCGCAAGTGCAAAAACCCGCCGAGCCCACGGCGGCAAAAGCAGCAGAGGCGCCCAAAGCCGACGCACCAGCCGCAGCCGCCGATCAAACCGGTGAGATCACCGTCTTCACCAATCCATTCGGGCAGACAGTGATCGACAACATGACGAAGGAATTCAACAAGAAGTATCCCAACGTCAAGATCAAAATCAACCTGGCAGGCTCAGGCGACTACGCGGAAGCCATTTATGCCAAGGGTGCGGCCAACAATCTCGAAGACATCATCTTCAACGCCGACCTGTACGTGCCGCCGTTTGTCGATGCTGGTGTGCTCGTGGACATGGAGGCGTTGGCCAAAGCCGACCCCTCGTTCGATATGGGCGACATTTACGACAGCATCCTCGGTCTTGGGAAGGTCGGTTTCAAGCCCGGCGTCTACATGATCCCATCGGGCCTGGATACCGTTCAGATGTACTACAACAAGACGGCATTTGAACAAGCGGGAGCGGCGCTACCAAAGCCGGATTGGAAGTGGGATGACCTGATAAGTGCCTGCAAGAAGTTGATTGCGAAGTTCCCAGAAACGTATTGCTTCGACTACGGCACCTGGTGGGCTCACTACGTGCCATGGATCGAGGGCCACGGCGGCCGTGTGTTGAGCGACGACGGCAAGAAATCGCAGTTCAGTTCGCCCGAAGCGCGCGCTGGCCTGCAGGCCTACGCTGAACTGTGGACGA
Organism: Chloroflexota bacterium; assembly: GCA_031368515.1. Lineage (GTDB taxonomy): Bacteria > Chloroflexota > Anaerolineae > J036 > Brachytrichaceae > CANJQH01. The sequence continues at coordinate 5,570 of JANMNW010000308.1, read as the reverse complement.
AGCACAAGATCGTTCCACTCCCTGGTTCCAACGTGCCGGACTGTTTTCTTGTGCAGAAATGCTTCGTGAATTTCCATATCCCAATTTTCATAGGCACCTATCGTGAAAAGATCGGGAACAAGTTCGAATGGGATGTCGAGTTCACACCCACTCAGCCAAAGAAGCATGTGACAGGCATGGGCACTTACGGCTACTCGATCACCAAAAACGCCAAGAACCCACAATTGGCCTGGGAGTACATTAAGCTGCTTGCCTCACCGGTCCTCCAGAAACAACTTTACCTGGAGCGCAAAACCGCGCCCCTGCTCAAGTCACTGGCCAAAGACCCGGACATTCTGAAAAGTGACGGCAAGCCGCCTAAGAACATGAACGCTTTCTTGAATGGCGGTTCGATTGGCATCTTCCCGCAAAACTACCCGGTCAAGTGCGGCGGGTTATATAGCGGCCAGGTGAACTCAGCAATCACCGCGATGCTTGAGTCACTGCAACGTGGCAAGGCAACGGTGGAAGCAGCCACCGCAGCCGCCGACGCCGAGATTCAAGCCTGTCTCGACAAGAACTAAGGCGATTACGGCACACGAAGACGGATGATGGATGACAAATGGCAACGTTAGCTCGCTGTCTACCAAGGTCATCCGTCTTCCGTCTTCAATCTTCTTCTGCCTCTAAACCCCTATGGTCACACCTCGCGTAGCACAGAACAAACCCAGGCGCAGCAAGAATTATTGGCGCGATGCGCGCGACGGTTACTTTTTTATAGCGCCGGTGATCCTAGGTCTGCTGATCTGGACGACCTTTCCGATGATCGCGTCGTTCGTGCTTAGCTTTACGGATTATCCAATCCTTAAGGCACCGAGATGGGTTGGCGTACAGAATTACGTCGATATGGTCGCCATTCCAACACTGAGGGTGACGCAATCTTTGGGTGTAACCATCACATTCGCGCTGACCGCCGTGCCGCTCACTCTGGTCGCCGCACTTGCGGCCGCGCTGCTGCTAAACCAGAAGTTGCGCGGCATGAACTTCTTCCGCACTGCGTTTTATCTACCTACGATCGTCCCAGCGCTGGCCGGTGCCTTTGTGTGGGGCTGGCTGCTAAACCCACAGTTCGGTCTGGTTAATGCCATACTGTCCCGCTTTGGACTCCCGAAAGGCGAATTTTTCGTCGGAACAGAGTCGGCATTGCCAACGCTGATCTTTCTCAGTCTATGGGGCATCGGCCCGACGACGGTTGTCTTTTTGGCCGGCTTGCAGGCCATTCCAGAAAGCTTATATGAAGCGGCGAAGATTGACGGCGCCAACGATGGTCAACTCTTTTGGTTCATTACCTTGCCCCAGCTCTCGCCCACCGTGTTTTACAACCTGCTCACCGGCATCATCGGCGCGTTTCAGTATTTTCTCTCCGCATTTGTTCTGACCAATGGCGGACCGCTCTTTGCGACCTTCTTTTATAACTTAAACTTGTATGAAAAGGCGTTCAAGTGGCAGCAGATGGGACTGGCTTCAGCGATGGCGTGGGTCATGTTCGCCATAATTTTGGTGCTCACATTGATCCTATTTCGTTTTAGCGATGCGCTTGTTTACTACGAGGTGAAGAAGTGAGCGCACGGACGGTTATGTCTCCCTTGACAACGCTAAGGTCGGGCAAGGTTGCGCGCAGCGTTTGGATTAGAAAATTCGTGCTGTATGGAGTGTTAGTCTTTTTCGCGGTGATCTTCTTACTGCCGCTGATTTGGATGGTTGGCACTTCAGTCAAGACCAACGACGAGGCCTACACCTGGCCGCCGATTATTGTCCCGAGTGTATGGCGCTGGCTGAACTACACAGAAGCGTGGAACTTCCAAAACACCCAGTTCACACAATGGACTATCAACACCATCTTTATCACGTTTTGGGTCATGGTGGGCGTGCTGTTGTCGTCGACGCTGGTGGCCTATGGCTTTGCACGCATCAAGTTTCCGGGCCGCAATTTCTGGTTTATTTTCACTATTGCCACGATCATGCTGCCGCCGCAGGTGACCATGATTCCGCTCTACATATTCTTTTACAAAATCGGCTGGCTGGACACCTTTAACCCGCTAATTGTGCCGGCCTGGTTTGGCGGCGGCGCGCTAAATATCTTTCTGCTGCGCCAGTTTTTCATGAGCATTCCGACCGAGCTGGAAGACGCAGCGTATATCGACGGCGCCAGCCGCTTTCAGATTCTGTGGCGCATCTTTCTACCCTTGTCGGTGCCGGCTGTGCTGACGGTGGCCATCTTCACCTTCCAGGGAGTGTGGAACGACTTTTATGGCCCGCTGATCTATCTGCGTAGCTCTGAAAACTTCACTCTTGCGTTGGGCATTAATTTCTTTCGCGGGCTATACGGCGACACGCAAATCCAGTACATGATGGCGGTGGCGTTTTTGATGACGATCCCGATGATCATCGTCTTCTTCATCGCACAGCGCTATTTCATTCGCGGCATCACGCTCACGGGCGTCAACCGGTAGCGCCCGTTGCCCATTCGCACAACAAATCAGCCCGCCGTCCTGCGCTGCTGGGAAAGCGGGCTGACGTGCTGCTTGCGGCACGCCGCAATCAAGGCGATGGCGCCTGCCTAAGCCTGCATTATTTTGTGCCGCAGAAATCGAGCTCGCCCCAGTCCTGCACGCGGCCGTCGGCCAGCGTCGCCCACAGGCCAATCTTGTATCCGCCCTGCGGATAGTGGCTGCGGTTGATCATATAGGACTCGGTTTTTAGCGGCACCCACTCGCGAAATCCGATGCTGCCGACGCCACAGCCCTGCCCCTTCGGATCGATGCGCAGCTCCAGCTTGTCGATGCCGTAGATGTGCCAGCGCAGCGTAATCTGGTCCTTGTCATTGCCATTGACAAAGTCGATCGGCACCGGCGTGCAGAACGTGTAGCCGTCGTCTTTGTGAATTTTGACCGCCCAAAATGGATTGTCCGGATTGCAGGGCGGCAGACCGGCGGATGCGGGATCGGCCGTGGCTGTGGGCGGACTGGCCTGCGCGGCCGGTGTGGACGATGCGCCGATGGGAACTAGCGCCAGCGTGGCAGCAGGCGTGGCAACGGTCGTAGCTGCGGCAGTCGGCGCTGGCGCGGGTGTGACTATGGGCGCCGCTGCGGCTGCGGCGTTGGCCTGCGCCAACTGGGCATACACCCAAACCGGGGCGGCGTTGACCGTGATCTGCCACCACTGGCCGTCGGCGCTCTTGCCGATGACGGGCAGGGAGTCGCCCTGCTTGACCTGTCCGAGAATTTCATAGTTGAGCCCGGGTCCGCTGCGCACATTGGCGAAGCTTTCGGTGATCACGAGGGTGGCAGGCGCTGCTGCCGGCGTGGCACCGGCGGCAGTCACAACAAGCGTGGCGGCCACGGTGGGTGCTGGCGCGGTTGTGGGTAGCGGTGCGGGTGTTAGCGTTGGCGGTGCGGGCGTGGCGGTCGGCGCCTCGACCATGACGACTGCGACGTCCGAGCGTGCAAACACTGCCTGCTGAGCATCGACAGCCTCAAGATGAATCACATTGCTGCCCGGCTGGCTGGGCGTCCACTCAGAGACGATTGCGGCGGTCAGCGGCATGCTGGCGTGCACGCTGCCGTTGACGATGACCCGCAACTCGCCAGTGGCCGTGCCGATGCCGAGAGCTTTGCCGCTGATCTTAACTGGCGAGCCAAACGGCACTGCGCTGTTATTTAGTGGCGCGGTCACCTGCAATGTGACAGGCGTGACCGGTGTCGCAGCACCGGCGCATGCCGTGAGCAGAAACGCGCCCAGGCCAGCGATGATTCGATTGAGCATGCGTAAATTGTAGCGATGGGTCGGATGAGAATTTCCTTACCTGACAGGTAAGGAAATTCTCAACTTCGCGGCAATCGGCGGGGCGACGGCAGGACCTGACAGGTCAGGAAATACTCAGATTTGTGGCGGGCGTGAGAAAATAGCCGCTCACATGATCAAAGATCAGGATCTCGCCTACGTCATCGATCTGCGCGAAAAGGCGCACATCATCAAAATCGAGGCGGGCAAAAAGTTCGAAACCCACCACGGATTCATGCTGTTCGACAGCATCATCGGCAAGCCCTGGGGCAGCATCATTCATTCATCGCTCGGCCACCCCTACCTCTATGTGCAACCCGGCACTGCCGATTTGATCCGCCATATCAAGCGCAGCTCTCAAGTCATCTTCCCAAAAGACAGCGCCTATATCTTGATGCGCCTGGACATCCGGCCCGGCGCTAGCGTGCTCGAAAGCGGCTGCGGCAGCGGCGGCCTGACGCTGGCGCTGGCCACCGCCGTCGGCCCCACCGGGCGCGTGTACTCCCAAGAGATTCGCGAAGACTTTATCAACTTGACCCGCCGCAACATGGAACGCGTTGGTTTGGCGCAACAGGTCACGTTTATTCACGGTGACGGCACGCAGGGCTTTCAGGTGCCGGAGAAAGTGCGCTCGGTTTTTCTGGACATGCCCGAACCGCAAACCTGCATCAAGCAGGCGCGCGCGGTGCTGGAAGATGGCGGCTATTTTGGCTCGCTGGTGCCCACCACCAACCAAGTGCAGGAGATTTTGCGCGCGCTGGAAGACGCCGATTTCGGCCTGATCGACGTGGAGGAGATCATCACGCGCAACTACAAGACCGTCGCCGACCGTCTGCGGCCGCGCGACCGCATGATCGGCCATACCGGCTATCTGATCTTTGCGCGCGCCATCGTCAAACCGGAAGCGCCGCCGTTGCTCGAAGGCGCACAAGTGCAGGACATCTTCGGCGACTCTGAAGACGGCGACCCGGAATCGGACCGCGAAGACTAGACCGCAACCGAGTGCGTTGCAGCGCCGCCCATGCCTCCCACCCTGCTCATCGTTCACGGCTTGCCCGCATCAGGCAAAACATCGCTGGCAAAATGGATTGCGGCTGAATTGTGCTGGCCAGCGGTCTACAAGGACGATATCAAGGAGATCCTCTTCGACACGCTGGGGTGGAGCGACCGGGCATGGTCGCAACGGTTGGGCGTTTCGACGATTGAGATCATGTATTACGTGGTCGCCATGCAGCTCAGCGCGGGTGTCTCGCTGCTGGCTGAATGCAACTTCAAACCTGAGCTGGCATCGCCGAAGTTCCGTGAAATCCTGGCCCGCACGGACTCGGCTGCGATCCAGGTGCTCTGCCATACGGATGGCGCAGTGCGGTTGCGGCGCTTCAAAGCCCGCGCGCGCCACCCCGGACACGCCGATCTTGAAGTGAGCGAGGCCGAGGCGGATGCCTGGCGCGCCGAGACGCTCGCCCCGCTCGATGTGCCCGGCCCGTTGATCACGATCGAGACCACCGATCTGGCCGCGCTGGACTACCCTGCCGTGGTTCGCCAGATCCGAGCTCATTTATGAATCATGCGGCTCAAACGAATCCATCAGTTTGGTGGTGCCGACTGGTTGTTCAGGTATGATAGTTTAGACAATATTTGCACAGGCTTTGCACAAGGTGAAACATGATTGGAGCGCAAAACATAGCTACGGCTGCACAGCAGAATAGGCCGATCCTGTCGGTCAAAACGCTGGCGATCGGCAGCAT
>JANMNW010000269.1:0-7366 GCA_031368515.1 Chloroflexota bacterium | reverse complement strand
CGCGAACTGCACGTCATTCCCGCGCTTTCGAAAACCTTGGCTTGATCCCTGCGATTTTCTTTGCTCAAATCGAAGAGATTTTGGTGATTAGGTACTAAATGGCGCTATATCCCGCGCACCAGCATGCAGATCTGATCGTCCGGGCCGTACACATCAAGGGTCTGGCCGCGCGACAAAAAGCGTATCGGATCACTGGTGACAAGCGCGGGCAACTCCTCGGCATGCGTCGACAGCAGCTCAGTCATCACCTCTTCGTCTGTCGCGTCCGCCGGCACCTCAAGCACGGGGCCCACCCGCGTGCCAGCCACATTAAAGACATGGTAGTGCTTGTAATTCATGACGGTCTTTCCTTTGGGTTTAGCCGAGCCGCTCGAGCCTGCTCGGGATCGCGGCGAGCCGGCGGGCGAATGACCAACGCCTGTGCTCAGATTCACGGCGGGATGAGTGTCGCAAGTGGTTTTCGCGTGTTGAGATGGCCATGCGATCTGCACTGCGAAACATACTCTACTCGCTTCTTGTTCTCGGCGTGCCCGATTTGCTGCTGACCCAAGCTCCGGCGCTCAGCGCATTGACATTGCACCGGTTACGTCGCCTTGGCTGGCTCAAACACAATCGATCGCGACGGCTTCTCGCTACGAATCATCGAGCTCGTCGCACAACAAATGTGTCTTCCGATTGTTGGAAGGTAGATGCGGTTCTGCGCCGGCGCGCAGGAGCGCGCTGTCATTGTTGCGAATGCGTGGCATCGTCCTGCTGCCCGCGCCACCGTCGCCAAGCTCAGCCGAGAGATTCAGGCGATTTTCAGCCACATACGTACAATCAGGAACGATGTTTGACGCCGAACTCCATTGCCATACCCGTTACAGCCCGGACAGCCTCGTCAAGCTTCCCGATCTGATCGCCCGCGCGCGCGATGTCGGCCTGAGCCGACTCGCCATCACCGATCACAGCGAGATCGACGGCGCATTGCTCGCCCAACAGATGGCGCCGGAGCTCATCATTGTCGGCGAAGAGGCCATGACCGAGGACGGCGAGATTCTGTGCTATTTCATCAGCGAGCTGATCCCCGACGGGCTCAGCCTGGAAGAAGCCATTGACCGGGTGCACGAGCAGGGCGGCATTTGCGGCCCGTCGCATCCGCTTGATCCGCGACGGCACGGCATCGGCTCTGAAAACTTGATCCGTTTTAGCGGCAAGTTCGATTTTGTCGAAACCTTTAACGCCCGCACGCGCGATCACAGCCGCAACGACGAGGCCAACTTGCTGTCGCAGCGGCTGGACCTGCCCGGCATCGCCTGCAGCGACGCGCACACGCTGCAAGAGGTGGGCATTTCGCGCACGCGCTTTGCCAACGACCCGCTGACGGCAAGCGCATTTTTGCGGCAGGTGCGCGATGCGGAGCTGATCCACTCGTACACTTCGCCGGTCACCAGCGCCGGATCACTGATCGCCTCGTTGGCGCACAAAGCCGGCTTTGACCGGCGCAAGTAATCGCCCGGGCGGGCAACATTGTGGCAGATGACGCATTTAGCCGGTCGGGTATACGTGCGCTGCTCAAGCTGTGGCACGACTCCAGCCGGCTTGGCGCGCATCCACTGGCCCAGACCGCAGCCGTGGCGCGTCTGCGCGCCAACGCCCGTCATGCCGATAGCGAAGCCGGCCGCGGCGTGGCCCTGCGCGATCTGTTGCGAAGCTGCATCGATTCGCTCAAACCAGGCGACACAGCCACGCCCGATTACGGCGACAAACGCTGGCGGCCTTACCTCATATTGACCGAGCAGTACGCCAATGGCCGCAAACCGGAGTACCTGGCCGAGCGCCTTGGCCTGGTGCGCGGCAGCTTTCACCAGGAACAGGCGCGCGCGCTCGAGTTGCTTGGCTCGCGCTTGCGCGAACGGCTGGACACAGACACGCAGGCGGTCGCCGCCGCCACGCCGGTGGCAAACGAGCCTGCCCGCCCGCCCTTTCTCGCGCCAGTGCCGCCGGGATATGCGCTCATCGGCCGTGACCTGCTGCTGGACGATCTGAAAGCCACCCTGTACGGCGCGGTAGCCGCAGTCGCCATTCATGGCTTGCCTGGCGCCGGCAAGACCACGCTGGCGGTGGCGCTGGCCAACGACCGCGATGTGCTTGAGGCGTTTGGCGACGGCGTGCTATGGGCCGGCGTCGGCACGCAGCCCGATCTGCTTGGGCTGCTCGGGCACTGGGCGGCGGCGCTGGGCTTGTCACGCGAGGACATTGCACGCCTCAACAGCATCGACGCCCGCGCCGCGGCGATTCACTCGGTGATCGGCCTGCGCCGCATGCTGCTGGTGGTGGACGATGTCTGGCGCATTGAAGAAGCCGACGCATTGCGGCTGGGCGGGCCCAATTGCGCGCATATTTTCACCACGAGGCAACCGGCGCTGGCGCTGGCGATTGCACCCGACAACACTTTTGGCGCGCCTGTGCTTGACGACGCCAATGGCACGGCGCTGCTTGCGTCGCATGCGCCCGGTGTTGATGCCGAGCATCACGACGCGGTGGCGGCGCTGGTGCGCGCGGTGGACGGATTGCCGCTGGCGCTGGCGTTGATGGGCCGGCGATTGCGCGCCGCCACGCTCGGCAACCAATCGCGGCGCATGCGCCAAACGATCGACACGCTGTTGTCCGAATTTGGCAGCCATGATGGCAAAGCGCTGGCGGGTGTGATTGCTTCCAGCGAAGCCATGCTCGACACCGCCGGCCGCGCGGCGCTGGCCGCGCTCGCGCAATTTCCACCCAAGCCGGCGAGCTTTGATGAGGGCGCCGCTGTGGCCGCAGCTGACTGCGACATCGAGGTGATCGACGCGCTCGTTGACGCCGGGCTGATTGAAAGCGACGGGCAGCGGCTCACGCTGCATCAGACCATCGCCGACTATGCGCGCGCGCGCGACGACGATCGGTTGAACACGCTCAGGCGCATGCTGGAGTACTTTGGCGGCGCAACGGACGGCGGCGATGGGCGCGATCTGAGCAATGCGCTGCATGCCATTGAGCGGGCGCAAGCGCTAGGCTTGCAGCGCGAAGCGGCGCTGTGCGTCGTCGCCATCGCCCCGGCGTTGGAGCTGCGCGGCATGCTGGGCCAGGCCGAGCGCGCGCTTGACGCGGCGCTGAACGCGGACATCGACGCGCTTGTTCGCGCGGCATTGGAGCGCCAGCGCGGAACGATCGCGCGGCGGCGCGGCGATTTCGCTCTGGCATCGGCGCACTACGACCGCGCGGCGGAGGCTTTGGCGGTCGCGCCGGAATCGCCCGAGCGCGCGGCGCAAGCGCGCGTTGAACTGGCGCTGGCGCGCTGCACATTGGCGAACGATCGCGGCGAGCGCGAGCGCGCGAGCGAGATCGGGCTGGCTGCGTTGCCGCAAGCCGAAGCATGGGGCGATGCGCGGCTGCTGAGCGCCTTATTGACGCAACTGGCCGCCGCCGCCGGCTTTCGCGCACAATTTGACGAGTCGAAGTCCTTTTTGGAACGCGCGCGCCACATGGCTCAGGCATCGAGGGACGTGAGCGCGGAAGCGCTGACCTCGCTGGGGCTTGGGCTGATCGCGTCCTGGCTGGGCGAGGTGGCGGATGGCGACGCGCAATTCGAGCACAGCCATGCGCTGGCGGTGTCCGTCGATGCGCGCGAAACCGCCAGCATCGCCCGCAGCATGCAGGGCTGGGTCAACGCAAATCTGGGGCGCTATGAGCGGGCGGCCGAGCAATCGCGCGAAGCGCTTGGCTTGATTCGCGAGGGCAGTTTCTGCGAAAGCGCCGGGCTGGCCTACACCAACCTTGGGCTGATCACCATGAGCCAGGGCGATTACGAGGAAGCCGACCGGCTGGTGGCGAAGGGGATGGCGGTGGTTCGGCAGATTGGCCACAAAGAGGGCGAATGCATGATGCTGAACTCGCGCGCCCGGCTGGCCGCGGAGCGGGGCGACTATGCCGCGGCGGAGCAGATTGCGCGCGAAGGCATCCGCCAATGCGATGCGCTCGATTATCTGGAGCTGATGCCATCGCTCATGGCCACGCTGGGCGAAGCGTTGAACGCGAAGGGCAACTACGAGGATGCCGACGGCTTCCTGCTCACGAGCTTGACGATGGCCCACGCCATGAATCGGCCGTGGCTGACCGCGTATGCCAACCTGGTATGGGGCGGGTGTCTGCTGGATCGCGAGGAGATCGACCGCGCGCATGAAGCCTACGAAGACGCGTTGCGCGAGTCGGGGCTTCTGCAGGCCCAGCCCTTTGTGGCGCTGGCGCTCTTCGGCCTGGCGCGCATCGCCGCCATGCGCAACGATGCCGAAGGCGCGCGCGAGCTCGGCCAGCGCAGCCTGGAAGCGTTCGACGCCATTGGACATGCGAGGGCAGCGCGCGTGCGCGCCTGGCTGGCGGCGATCCCACGCTACAATCTGCTCCCCGCCCCCACGCGCAATGACAACAACGAGGCGGGCATCACGGAGTAACCATGAAGCGAGCCAGTGGCGTGCTGTTGCACCCGACATCCCTGCCCGGTCCCTTTGGCATTGGCGAGTTGAACGACCAGGCCTACAAGTTTGTCGATTTTCTGGCGGATACCGGCCAGAAGCTTTGGCAGGTGCTGCCGCTGGGGCCGACCGGTTATGGCGATTCGCCCTATCAATGCTTCAGCGCGTTTGCGGGCAATCCGCTGTTGATCAGCCTGGAACATCTGATCCGTGAAAACGCGCTGACTCAAGAGGACCTGGAGGATGCGCCCGAGTTTGACGCTGCACGGGTCGACTTTGGCGAAGTGATTGAGTTCAAATACGCCGCGCTGGAACGCTCGGCCGTGCGCTTTACCAACTATGCCGGCACCGCCGATCAGAAAGCGTTCAAGAAATTTTGCGCCGACAATGCATCATGGCTGGATGACTACGCGCTGTTCATGGCGCTGAAAGGCGCGCACGACGGCGCGGCCTGGAACACCTGGGAAGACGATATCGCGCGCCGCACGCCCAAGGCGCTCAACAAAGCGCGCAAAGACTTGCAGCAACAGATTGCGACGCAGAAGTACTTTCAATACCAGTTTTTCAAGCAGTGGGGCTGGCTGCGCACCTATGCGGCGCAAAAGGGCATTCAGGTGATCGGCGATATTCCGATCTTTGTCGCCTATGACAGCGCCGATGCCTGGGCCAATCGCGACCTGTTCTATTTTGACGAGCGCGGCAACCCCACCGTGATCGCTGGCGTGCCGCCGGATTATTTCAGCCCGACAGGCCAGCGCTGGGGCAACCCGCTCTATCGCTGGGACGTGATGGCCGCCCAAAACTACAGCTGGTGGATTGAGCGCATCAAGGCGGCGCTCAAGCTTTACGACTTCGTGCGCATCGATCACTTCCGTGGCTTCGAGGCCTATTGGGAAGTGCAGGCCAGCGAACCCACCGCCACCAACGGGCGCTGGGTTAAAGGTCCCAACAAGGCGCTGTTTGAAGCAATTCAAGCGGCGCTCGGCAGCAACTTGCCCATCATTGCCGAAGACCTTGGCGTGATCACACCCGAGGTGGAGGCATTGCGCGATGCGTTTAACTTCCCAGGCATGCGCGTGCTGCAATTTGCGTTTGTGGCCGACACCAGCTCGGACTTCCTGCCGCACAACTACATCCGGAACTGCGTGGCGTATGCAGGCACGCATGACAACGACACGACCGTGGGGTGGTGGGAAAAGCTTGATGCGCCGACGCGTTTGCAGGTCACCGAATACCTCGGAAGCGTGAGCGAGGAGATCCACTGGGACCTGATCCGCGCGCTATTCATGTCCGTGGCAAACACCGCCATCGTCACGCTGCAGGACGTGCTTGGCCTCGGCAGCGACGCGCGCATGAACTTCCCCGGCCGCGCGGACGGAAACTGGTATTGGCGCTTTGGCTGGGATCAGATCACCCCTGAAGTGCGCGCGCGGCTGCTCAAGATGACGCAGCTCTATAGCCGCTAGACGTCATTACGAACTTACAGTGCCCCCAGCGGCATTTTCAACTGCTCAGTCAGCCAATGTGCTGCGTGTTGCAGTGTCATTCCGAGCGCAACGAGGAATCTCTACGCTGTGTCGAAGCGCAGATCCGTCGCTTCGCTTGTATGCTGCAGATGCTGCACAAGGACGCTTGGTGGCAAGGGGACGGGACGAATCTGTCGCTTCGCTTAGGGTCTGACCCATATCCCGAGAGTTAGATCGCCCGTCCCCGCTCAGAGACCTCAAGCTGAACAGTATCCAACGCGCAATCCGCCGTATGAAGAAGGATCGACGCTGAATGACACAAGGTCATGCTGCTCTCGTTCTCCAAGCTCTCCTAAGTGTAGACCCTGTTTTACGGGAGGCTCCTCATGAATACGATTCCGGTTGGTTCTGACATTGGGAAGGACAAGATTGACGTGTGCGTTGAAGTCAGGTCGAAACTCAGGCACAAGCAGTTTGACAACACACCGACCGGCTTTCAGAAACTACTGCATTGGCTGGCCGAACAGTTCGGCTCGGAGCAGATCTTTCATGTGTGCATGGAAGCCACAGGCGCTTACTGGGAAGCGTATGCAGCGTTTCTTCATGCAGCCGGTCACAACGTCAGCGTTGTCAACCCAGCGCGCACCCGAGCACATGCCCAGAGCCTGATGCTGCGTCACAAAACCGACAAGATCGACGCCGCGGTGAATCTCGACTTTTGCGCCTCGCAGAAACTGGATCTCTGGCAGCCTCCGACCGAGGAAATCAAGGCTTTGCGCGCGTTCTCGCGCCGTCGCGACGACATCACGCACCTGCAAACGATTGAGACCAACCGACTCAAAAGTGGCGCTCTTGATGCCTTTGGCGAAGACTCCGCCCAGCGCATGCTGGCCTCTTTCAAGCAGGAGCTCAAGTTGATCAACCACAAGATCAAGGCTCATCTCAAAGCCCATCCCAAGCTTGCCAGGCAGGTCCAACTTTTGCGCACGGTCAAGGGCATTGGCCTGGTCACAGCCATCAAAATTGTCGCCGAACTGCTCGATATCACACACTTCACCAATGCCAGAGCCGTGGCGGCCAGTATCGGCGTCACCCCAGCCTGGCGTCAGTCTGGAACTTCGCTCAACCCGCATCCGCGCATGTCAAAGGTCGGCAACGCCGATTTTCGCGCGTCTTTGTAGTGGCCGACTTGCGTTGCAATGCAGTCCAATCCTGTCATCAAAGCATTTGCCAACACCTTACGTGCAAAAAAGAAGCCGGGACGCCTCATCATCGTCGCCTGCATGCACAAACTCCTCAAGCTGGCATACGGTGTCATTCACAATGACGCACCTTTTGATCCAGACTGGCGCAAGCCAGAAGCTCAGAAACGGGTGGCCGCCACTTGACTGTCAATACAGTATCTCGGGA
>JANMNW010000219.1:0-4066 GCA_031368515.1 Chloroflexota bacterium | reverse complement strand
CCGGCAACATCTATCAGCTCAAGATCACATTACGCGGCGCCCAGCCGCCAATCTGGCGCAGGGTTGCGGTTCCCGGTGCGTGGGCGCTCAACAAGCTGCACCGCGTCGTCCAGGAGTCATTTAGGTGGCACGACAGCCACTTGCATCAGTTCGAGGTGGCGGGCGATTACTTCGGCATTCCCCACCCGGACGACGACGTGTCAGTTAAGGACGAACGCAAGGTCGCGCTGGAGACATTGTTTCCGAGGGCGAAGGCCACGTTCATGTACTTATATGACTTTGGCGACAGTTGGGAGCATGAGATCCTGATTGAGAGCATCACAGCTGGCGCAGCGCCATCCGCCACATGCCTTGCCGGAAAGCGCGCCGGTCCGCCCGAGGATGTCGGGGGCGTCTGGGGTTATGAATCATTCCTGGAGGTGATCGCCGATCCCAAACATCCGGAACATGATGAGATGTTGGACTGGGTGGGCGGTCGCTTTGACCCGGAAATGTTCGATCTGGATGCGATAAACCGACGGTTGAAGAAGATCAAATAGCCACCAAGTACGGACCTCGCCCAAACGTTGTTTCGGTCAGACTCTGCGCCTGATCTGGCGCAGAGGTTACCGGGCTGATCGGGAACGGCGATGGATCTTGTCTTGCCTGACAGTACGCGCAGCAGCAACTCAGTATGGCGGGTAACACTGGCCGATGTTTCGACCTCAAACAACTACTTGAATCGGCGAGCAGCGCGGGCGCCTGCTGAGTTCCGAATCCTGTTACGCAACTCATCAATCAAGCCCTCCTCCTCCTTGAGCTCGGCCAGTGGCCTGAGTTCCGACATTATTTGTGAATAGTTGAGCGCGTCACCTTGTCGCGTCAGAATCGTATCGATGTCCAGCCAATCCTGCGGCCGACTAGCAAACGCCTTGTGAACAATCAGATCCTCTGCGCTACATGTGCGGAGCGTGCATCCTGCGGCATAGCGAAACGTGCTTGCCCGATCGACAGAGTTTTCCTGGAAAGGCAGCGCGCCCATGGCGATATCCAACGGCAGTCCCTGACTCCAGTAGCAGAACTCGGTTTGCTAACGCAAAACGCTTGGCATTTTCGATGCGGGGCGTAAATGCACTAAGCAACGCGTCGATATAGGTTTCCTCGGCGCCAAAGCCGGTCAGCAGCGTGATATCGGCATCCTTCGTGAGGCGCGGTTCCCCCCACCGCTGCACCGCAAGGCCGCCTATGAAGCACATGGACCATTTCTTGCGATCGCAGTATTTTTGCAGCTCCGCCGCCGCCTTAAGCAGCGCGCTCATCGCACCTTCCTGCGCTGGCGTGGATGCAGCTTCTTGAAATATCGCTGCTGGATTACCAAGCCGGAATAGCGTTGATGTCTGGGATCTTTGTAGGCGGCTTGTGTGTCCGCCAGCAACCACGAAATCGCACGTCGAACGTCGTCGTCGGTGAGCGAGATCAGCTCGGCGTGTTTCACTGCGGCCAGCGCCTTGGCTGCACTACGCCACTGCCTCATCCACAATTGGGCGTTCACGTCAGAAATGGTTGCCACGCATTTATTGTATTCAAACCACATCTTCGTGCTGAAGATCAACTTGGTCGCTTGGCGCGGCAGAGCGGGTAATCACGTGCAGATTTCGGGTGCCCGGCTTTCATGCCAGCCAGACGAGACGCGACAACGATTTGCTGGTTGGGCAACACGCGCAGCGCTGGACCAACGCCAGACGTGGGCGCGGTGTAATCGTCCGACACACCGAGCAAGTACTGTCCAAGCGCCGTCAAGCGAATGTAGCGCAACACGTCGTAGTGGCTGAGCGCGTCGCCGAGCGCCGCTGACGCGCGCAGCCCGCGGTAGAACACGTCGCTACGCGGCGGCAGATAGGCAATATCGACCGCCCCAAAACAGGCCAGGGGCTCGAACAGCAGGGCCAGCATCAACTGGCACTTCACAACGCGCCAGTAGGCCTCGCTGTCAGTGCGGCCAATAGGCTGGTTGTTCCAGGCGCCATAGGCACCGATCCTCAGGTGACTGTTCAGGTCGGTCTCGACTTCGAAATCATTCCCGGTCGCCAGCACCATGCGAAGGAAGGTCTCAACCTCGATCCAGCACTCGCCCGGCATCGACGCCAGGGTCTGCGCCACTGCGATGCGCCGGGTGGATGGCGGCGTGCCGTAATAGGCCATCGCGTTCGGCGCGCCGCGCAAGGTGCCAATGCGCGTCACCTCGTCAAACCTGCTGTTGTGCAACCATTCGCCAAAGCCCCCGCGCATGGCGCCGGCGCTGGGCTGTTGCAGAAATGCCGAGCCGGTGGCTGTCAGCAGCAGGCGCCCGTCTTCATCCGGCGTGGCTCACCCGGCGCTGCTCGGCCAGCCGGCACAGGCACCAGCGCCCGAAGCTGTCGAGCACCACCTCGCGCACTGGCGTGACCGGCTCATACAGGCGCGTGTGCTGGCGCAGCGCCTGCAGCCAGTCAGCGTGCCCCTCCGGATCGGCCTGCTTGTCCGGCGCGACGCGCAGGATCTTGGGCAGCTGCGGATACAGCTCGGGCGTGGCATACAGCGCCGCCTCGTCGACGACGAACATCGGCTGCGCACACGCCTCCTCCGGTCGAGGCCCCACACGCAGGTTCAGGAGCGCGTCGACATCGCGCCCGGTGGTCAGGCACAAGTGATACAGCGCCAGTGGCGCGAGCACATGATATGGCGCGGTTTCGGCTGTGTAAGTGCCCAGGAGCGCGGCATAGCCCAGCGCGATCTGGCGCATCGGAATGGTCGGTGTGTCGAAGATCGTGACGAACTGGCGCAGCACGGCCGTTTGCGCCACATAGTCGCGCCGGGCGTAGCGCAGAGCTGGAGATAGCTGCACGATCTCGACTTCGTTCTCGTCGAGATCCTCGTCCAGCGTTTCAGCCTCGCGCCGGGCAGCGGCCTGATAGCGCGCGGCGGTGAAGGCGTCGTCCTCGTCTTCGGATGGATCGTCGTCGAACAGCCGGAAGATCTCGG
This sequence comes from Chloroflexota bacterium, assembly GCA_031368515.1. Taxonomy (GTDB): domain Bacteria; phylum Chloroflexota; class Anaerolineae; order J036; family Brachytrichaceae; genus CANJQH01. The sequence goes on along the minus strand of JANMNW010000219.1, from coordinate 1,066 downwards.
CGTTGTCGCTGCGCTCCAGCCGGCGCCAGACGCCCCTGGGGCCGTCGCCGGGCAGGTCAAGCGCCAGAACGAGCACGCCCCAGTAGTCTTTGACCGTGCTCGAGCTGAGCGTGCGCGACGGATCTTTGCGGTTGGGCAGGCGAGAGATGAACTGATACAGGTCGTGCCGAAGCGTGCGCGCCAGCTGCCGGTCGCGTTCGATCTGAGCCAGTCCGGGAAGCGTCTCCCATGGAAATCCTCTGGCGATCTTGAGCGGCGATATCTGGGGGCGCAGTGACTCATACAGATCGACCGTGCCGCCGAGCACAAGCTGCTGCGCCTTGCGACCGAGCATCGGGTGGCAGCGGGCACCGAGCACGCGTCCCATCGCGGTGCCATCGCTGTCCACCCAGAACACCAGCACCGGGTTGCGCCGCTCCGGCTGCGCCAGTTCCGGGAAGATTGCGGCGGCGAGTTCGGTCAGGCGTGCATCGAGCGCATCCAGTCGCGTCAGCCACTCCGGTGGCACGGCGCGGCGCTCGCGGCCGGCGCGATCAAACAGGATCTGCCGGGCAAGCGCCACACACGCCGCGCGTCCCGAACGCAGCCGCTGTGCGATGCCGGCGGTGCCTGGACCAAAGAGTCCGAGTGTGCGCTGCTCAAGCGCCCCGCCGCCAACTGCCGCACACAGCGCCTCCATGCGCGCCAAGTCCGAGCGGCGGCCGGGTAAATTTGCCTCCGGCGGCAGGAGCAGATCGAGCAGGTTAGGACTGTCCATCGGCCACTCCTTCCGAGGAAACCGCATCGGAAACGGCCGCCGGATTTATTTCCCGAAAACCCAACGCCAGCGTTGGCAAAGAATTATCTCTAATCTCTACCTGTATACATGATTCGAAAACCGCTGAAAAGAATTAGCTTTAGAGGTCACCGCGGCGTCAACGATGAAGCACCGGCAGCCAGATATACGATACCGTGCGCGGATCTGTCAGCAAGTCAATGGATCGGAATTGGACTGCGCCGATATCGCACCCGGCGAGCCAGTTGCGGCGATAGCCGCGCTGATCAAGCGGGACAAGAGCGCATGTGC
>JANMNW010000163.1:0-3606 GCA_031368515.1 Chloroflexota bacterium | reverse complement strand
AATGTGTTTGGAATTGCCATGATCGGACAGCGCGCGCAGGTATGTGAACGTGGCTCTGATGTCGTCGTCGGTGACGATCAGCAGCGGCTTGTTCGGCATGCGATCGTTGACGTAGTAGTTGATCTCGCCCAGTTGCGCTTCGATGCGATCATTCCACCAGCCTTCAAACGGCCGGCCCAGATACACGCCGATGATTTTTCCAAGCACGCCGGCATAGACGCGCTCCAGGTAGTCGTTTGTGAGTGTGTAAGTCATTTCAGCCTTTGAGTCCGCCTTGCGTCAACCCTTCGATAAAGCGCCTCTGCAAAGCCAAAAAGAAAATGATGACCGGCGCGGTCATGATGACCGCTCCGGCGCTGGTCAGCCCCCAGTCGCGGTTAAAGCGGCCGGCAAATGACGAAAAGCTGGTGACGACCGTCTTGACCTCGTCGTCCTGAATAAACGTCAGCGCAAAAATGTATTCGTTCCATGCACCAAGCCCGGCCACCAGAGCCACTGTCAGAAAGCCCGGCCACACGATAGGGATCATCACATGCCGCAACACTTGCCAGTCGCTGGCGCCATCGACGCGCGCGGCGTCTTCAAAGTCGGCCGGAATGGCGACCATGTACGATCGCAGCAGAAACGTGGCGAACGGCGAGGATGTGGCCCAGTAGATGACGATCAGGCCAAGCAGGTTGTTGGTTAGCCCCAGCTGGGTCCACAGAAAAAACAACGGCACCAGAAACAGCGTGATCGGCAAGCTTGTGCCGATCAGCAAATACAGCGAGAACGCGTTAAAGCCCGGCGCATCCATGCGCGCCAGCGCAAACGCCGCCAGCCCGGCGATCACGCAGACGCCCGCCACAGTGCCAACCACGACGATTACGCTGTTGGTCATGGTGGTCGCATACTTGCCTTTTGTCCAGGCTTCGGGAAAGTTCTGCATGCGCAGCTCGATCGGCGGGCCGAGCGGATTGGCCCCGATCTCTTCGGTCGATTTCAATGATGTGAAGCCGAGAATCACCAGCGGGCCGGCGGCAAACAGAAACAGCGCGATCAGGACGATGTAGTTGGGCAGCAGCGAGGGCGTGCGCCGGGAGGCAGACCGCATCATATTTCCATGCCTCGCCGCCGCAGTAGCACAAACAACGTGCCGAAGATCATGCAGATCACGCTGGTCGTCAACCCGATGGCGGCGGCATAGCCCGCTTCAAAGCGCCTGAATGCCGCTTTGTATGTGAGCGTGCTGAGCACTTCGCTGGCATTGGCCGGACCGCCGCCTGTCAGGATGTTCACATAGTCAAAGCCAAGAAACGAAAAAATTACGGTGAACAACAGCGTGAACATCAGCGTGGGCCGAATGCCCGGCAGTGTGACATGCACAAACTCCTGCCAACGGCTTGCGCCTTCAAGCCGCGCGCATTCATACAGGCTGTGGTCGACCGCCTGCATTGCCGCGAGGTACAGAATGACCAGATAGCCCCACCAATGCCAGTTGTCGACAAACGCCACGCTGAGCAGCGCAGTTCGCGGGTCGCCCAGAAACTTGATGTCCGCCCAGGTCATGCCGAGCTTGGCCAGTTGCACGCCAATGCCGACGCTGGGATTGAGAATGTTACGCCACACCGCCGCCACCACCACGCTGGCCATCACATAGGGGATGAAGTAAGCGATGCGAAAGAACACCTGGCCGCGCCGGATTCCGGCCATCAGCGTGGATCCCAGCAATGCCATGGCGATAGGAACGGTGAGAAAAACCGCGCACCAGGTGAGGTTGTTTGAAAACGCCTGCCAAAAAATCTCGTCGCCTGCAAGGCGCCGGAAGTTCTCCAGCCCGATCCATTTGGCTTCGCCCAGCCCGCTCCAGTCGGTGAAGGCGTAGTACATCGCACCGAGTGACGGCGCCAATACCACCAGCACGTTGAAGAATATAAGCGGTGCAAGAAAAAGCCATGGCCTGATCACGCGATGGGCAAAGCGCGCACCACGCGGGTTGGGTCTATCAGGACTGAGCGAAACCATGTGCGGTTAGTCTACGTTAGCGAATCCAGTTCGGCTTTCGTCGGGTGCATTTTTCCAAAGGGGAGCTCGCTTCGCCCAACCCGCAAGGTTGTTTGAATCCACGCTAAACCATGTGGACGTCGGCCGGCTCCCCCCCTTTAGAAAAATTCTCCCGCTTGCGCCTTTCAATAGCATGTCCCTCGTCATGTCTGATTTCGTCTCCGACTCCGTCTCCACATACGTGTCCGATCTCGCGTTCGAAATCGAAGTCCGAAACGGAAACGGAGACGAAGTCGGATATGGAACCGATATGCCGACAGATACGACGAGAGACGACAGCTAGTCGCTACCGCGCAGGAATAGGCGGAAGCTTGTTATCGGCCGCTTCTGCGGCGTAAGTTTCTTGCAGCTTTGCGCTGAATTCCGCCGGCGTCATCTTGCCGGCGAACACCGCATCCATCTGCTCAATGATGAACTGATCGCTTTTCTTCGGCCAGAAGGTCCAGGTGGTGTAGCCATAGTCGCCGCTCTTTGAGGCACTAGCGATGGTCTCGAGAGCGCGCACAAAGCGCGGATCGGTGCCGGCTGGAAAGTCTTCCTTCTTCATGTCGATCGGAACCACCCACTCGCCGGGAACATCGTGGATGATCTTGGCCGCGCGCTTGGTGTCGCCATACACCCAGGCCAGCACTTCTGCTACCGCTTCGGGGTTCTTGGCCTTGCTGCTGATGGACAGAGTCGATCCGATGCCGATCGGAAACGACGGCGTGACGCCATCGCGCAACGCGGGGACGGGCGCCCAGTCCCAATCGTCCGGGCCATCTTTGAACTGCGACGGCTTGCCGCCAAAAGCCCAGGTTCCGGCAAAGTCGAACACACCCTTGCCACCGGCCAAATCGGCGTCAATTTCAGGGAAATCGGTGGCGAAATAGCTTTCCTTGCTGCCGCGAAAGTAGCCTTTTTGCATGTAGTCGGCCAGCAGCGCGATCGAGCCCACAAGATTGGCGTCATCCCACTTGATCTCTTGTTTGAGCGCCTTGTAGACGTTTTCCGCGCCGGCATAGTTGCCATACCAGGACGACACCAGCCACTCGTTGACGCCCTTCCATCCGGCATTGCCATTGACAAACGGGCTGATCTTTTTGGCCTTGGCTTCTTCCGCGATCTTTTCCAGCTCGGCGCGGTTGGTCGGCACCTTCCAGCCATTGGCGGCCAGCGTCTTCTTGCTGTACCACATCACCATGGTTTCATAGGTGAGCGGCAGGCTGTACAGCTTGCCATCCAGCTTTCCGGATTCCAGCGCCCATTTGAAGATCTTGCTGTCCCAGGCATACAGCTTCGAGTACGAATCCAGCGGCGCAATATGCCCTGCCGCAATGTACTCGGCCACAAAGGCCGGGCCCGGCGTCTGAATGATGTCCGGTCCGGCGCCGGCTTGCACCGCGGTGCGCAGCACTTCATCCAGCTTGTCGGTGAACTTCAGCTCCAATTCGATGTTGGGGTGTGCGGCGTTGAACGTGTCGACGAAATTCTCCTTGAGCTTTTGCTGATATTGCTCTTCGGAGTTCTCTGTCCACCACACTACTTTGACCTTTTCGCCGCTGGCTGCCGGCGCGCTGGTGG
>JANMNW010000160.1:0-16276 GCA_031368515.1 Chloroflexota bacterium | reverse complement strand
GCTGTCAGTGCCGCAGCCAATGTCTTGAAGCTTCCCGCAGCCACCGCAGTGTCGACAATGTCTTTCTCCGCCATGGCTGTCACGCCCAATGCAGACAGATCCACCGAAGCGGGAACGAGAACTGAGTCGATGACATGGATCACACCATTGCTTGCCGCAATGTCCGTGGTTGTCACTTTGGCGCCATCAACCATCACGCCGCTGCCGTCGACTTTGATCTTGACTTCGCTGCCTTCAACGGTCTTGGCGCTTGTCAACTTGACCACCTCCGCAGCCATGACGTCGCCGGTCACCACGTGATACGTGAGGATTTTGACCAGCGTTGCCTTATTCTCGGGCTTCAGCAAATTTGCAAGCAGCGTCTTGTCGAGCTTGGCAAAGGCTTCATCCGTTGGCGCAAAAACAGTGAACGGGCCCGGCCCTTTCAACGTGTCCACCAAGCCAGCCGCAGAAAGCGCTGCAGCCAAGGTATTGAAATTGCCAGCACCCATGGCCGTATCAACAATATCTTTTGTCGCCGTGGTGGGGGCCATTGCTGTCGGCGCCATGGCGGTTGGCGCCTCAACTGTTGGCGCCACAGCCACGGTGCGCACGGCTGTGGGAACCGCAGTGGCCGCAGGCGCCGTTGCACACGCAGATGCAAACACCGATGTAACGGCGATCATCGCACTCATCCTAATCAACGAACTTTTCATCTATCTCATTTCCTTCAGGTCAATCAACTTAACGCACTTAACTTGAACAACACAGCATTGATTTGATTTGTCAAATCTTTGTTCATGATAGAGATTGTTTGTGAGCTAGGCGTGACGTTGGCGTGAGCAAAGCTTTGGCATCACTCACAATTACCGTATTTCGTTGGTTTCTTCAGCCATGTGATACTTCTGGTAGAAAATAGACCCGCCATGAGCCTCACATTTACAAAATTCCGCATTCACGAAGTCGTCGTCCCAGCGCGCCGGGATATTTTGTCCGCACCAAGCAAGGGCAAGGTGTATTCGGGCAGCGTCACCTGGGATCAGCTCGCGCTTCACTTGATAGAAGCCGAAACCAACCAAGGCTTTGTCGCCGTGGGCGAATCGCCGCGCGGCACTTCGCGCGAGTTGGTCGACGCCACGTTGCGCGATCTGTTGGGTCGCGATCTGCTGACAGCCACGCCACCAACGCTGTGGATGGCCGATGGCGAGCTGCCGCAAAGCTATCCCTTCTGGTCATGGCAGCTGCGCCCGCAGCTGAGCTATCTGCTGATGGAATCGCTGTGGCTCGACGCCGTCGGCAAAGCCAGCGGGCTGCCCGCGCATCAATTGCTGGGTGGCGCGGTGCGCCAACGCGTGTTGACCGATTTCTGGTCCAATCGCCCTTCCCCCGCGTCTTTGCGCAAGCTGATCCACGAGGCGATCAACCTCGGCCTGCACGGCATCAAAGTCAAAAGCGACAGCACTGGCGACACGGCGCGCGCGTTGATCCAAATCGCCAAGGATGTGCCGGCCGGGTTCCGCGTGACCATCGACCCGATGAACAGCTGGCGCAGCCTGCGCGAAAGCGCGCGCTGGTTTGAACAGCTTTCCAAATTGCACATCGATATTCAGCTCGAAGATCCATTCCCTTATCTGGTCACCGAAGACTGGCGCATGGCGCGCAACTACAAACCGATCACAATCGTTTGCCATGCGCGCTCCGAGCACGATTTCCGCATCGCGCTGAGCGGCGAGATCGCCGACGCCTTCAACCTGGCAGGCGGCGGCGCATTCAACTTCCAGCAAATGGCGCATGTTGCCGAGTTCCACAGCAAAGACGGTTGGCAAGGCAGCGCACTTGAGCTGGGCGTGGCGCAGCATGTTCGCCTGCACGCAGCCGCCGCCGCGCGCAGTTGTGTGCTGGCCAGTGATCTGCAAAGCGAATGGGTGCGCGAGCACACGCTGGTCGCGCCGCGCATGCAATACGACGACGGCCATGCACTGGTGCCCAGCACGCCCGGCATCGGCGTGGCGCTGGATCACAAAGCAATCAAGAAATATCTGAAGAATCAGTGGACGATCTAGGCGGACAAAATCCATGCCCACGCCTTCAACTTTCTCCATCGTCGCGTATGACCCAAACGACGACGCTTTTGGCGTAGCCGTTGCCAGCAAGTTTCTCGCCGTCGGCGCCGTCGTGCCGTTCGCCAAAGCCGGCGTCGGCGCCATCGCCACGCAGTCGTACGCCAATCTGGCGTACGGCAAAGACGGCCTCAAAATGCTCGCTCGCGGCATGAGCGCGCAGGAGGTCGTAAACCGGCTGACAGCCGATGACGAACAGCGCGAGCAGCGCCAGCTGGGCCTGGTCGACCGCATGGGCAACGCCGCCACGTTCACCGGCCGCGGCTGCCATGACTGGGCCGGTGGCGTGACCGGCGCGGGCTTTGCCGCGCAAGGCAACATTCTGGCCAATGATCGCGTGGTGCCGGCCATGGCGCTGGCGTTTGAAGCGGCAAAGGGCGATCTTGCGGCGAGGCTGCTGGCCGCGCTCAGCGCCGGCGACGACATGGGCGGCGACAAGCGCGGCCGCCAGGGCGCGGCGCTGTTTGTGGTCAAGCCCAATGCCGGCTATGGCGGCCACACCGACCGTTATATCGATTTGCGCGTGGACGATCACGGCCAGCCCGTGCGCGATTTGGCGCGCCTGCTCACGCTGCACCGGCTGTACTTTGGCCAGACGCCGGCCCACGAAAAGATTGCGCTGACCAGCGCCCTGGTGCGCGAGTTACAGCAGGCGGCGCAGCGGCATGGCGCCTACCGCGGCGAAGTCAATGGCGTGCTGGATGCCGATGCGCGCGCCGGCTTGCGCGAGTTCATCGGCAACGAAAACCTGGAAGAGCGTGTCGATCTGGACGGCGGCACCATCGACCCGCCCGCGCTCACGCACATCCGCGCGCACTTTGGCGCAGGCTAGGCGCGGCGCCTGAATCGCCCGTGACAAGGGTATAGTCGCTGTGCGCGCATGCGGACTTGCGCAATTCGCATTCACAGTTTTGAATAGGCGCTTGAAGCGCGCGCCTGCGCGGCGGCGCAAATGGAGTTACGCAAATGGCAAACCTCACACCACGTCCTAACGGCAACTTTTCGTATCTTCCCGGCAGCGGCATCTACTGCCGCGGCGCTGTGGTCGACCCCGGCTTTACGCTCGTTCATGCCACGCTGCAAAAGCCCGCGCCGCTGGCGCAGGGCTTTGCACAGATCCAACAGCACCTGGCCGGGCTTGGCCGGCTGACCAGCGCGCTGTGCGGCGTGGAGCTGCGCATCGCCGAACCGCTAACATTTGACGGCTTTGGCGCGCTGAGCGCCAACTACATCAAGCTGCTCGATCAATACGCGCTGCGTGACGGCAACAACGCCACCACCACTCGCACCAACGTCGCCTGCGTGCCGGCCAAACTCGGCCCCAAAACGCCCAGCATTTATGGGTTCACCTACACCGTGCCGGGCGAGCGCGCCGGCGGCCGCAAGGACTTTATCGGCTCCGGCATCGGCGAGCTCAACGGCAGCTCGCGCAAAGACATTGTGATGGTTGGCAAAACCTCGCCGCGCGCCATGCGCGAGAAGGCCAAATGGGTGATGGGCGCCATCGGCGTGCAGATGAAGAAGCTCGGCGTGAAGTGGCCGGACGTGAGCGTCACCACGGTGTACACCGCGCTCAGCATCGATTCGTATATCGAAGATGTGATCGTCGGCGGCATGGGCCCGGCTGCGCGCTACGGAGTGCATTGGATCTACAGCCGCCCCCCCATTAAAGAGATCGAGTTCGAAATCGACATCCGCGGCACAAGCCAGGAGCTGTTTCTTTGACTCACAGACCGCCGCGGCACACCGTCGCCAAAACCGGCAATGACTGGGACTGGCAGCAGATGACCCGGCTCTCGCCATTCACTCGCGCCGATGGAAGCGGCCCGGCCCAGCAACAAACCAAAGTACGGCTGTGTCATGACGGCCGATACTTGCGCGTGCGTTTCGACTGCGACGATATCGTGATCTGGGGCAATTACGTGAAACGCGATGATCCGATCTACCTCGAAGAGGCCGTGGAAGTGTTTATCGCGCCGGGCGCTGACGATCCCGCGCGCTACTTTGAGTTTGAGTTCTCGCCCGACGGCGTGATCTGGGACGGCATCATCAGCAATCCGATCCTGGACGGCAGCGGCTTCCAGGCGGACGTTGCGTGGAACTGCAAAGGCGTGCAGTGGCAGGCGGTGCGCAACGACGCGCAGCACACCTGGCATGTTTGGGTGGCGCTGCCCTTAAAAGAATTGTGCGGCGGCGGTGAGATCCCCAAAGTGTGGCGGGCCAATTTTTACCGCATCGACCGCCCCAAAAACGAACCCAACGACGCGCTGGCCGAATTCAGCTGCTGGTCGCCCACCCACACGTCGCCCGCATCCTTTCACATGCCGCGCCACTTCGGCACGCTCATTCTCGGCGAAGAATACGAAAAAGAGGACGACTTTAGACGATGACAATTCTTGTGACGGGTGCGCGCAGCCTACTTGGGCGCGCACTGACAGACGGGCTGGCCGGCGTTCGCGCCATCGATGTATCCGACGGCGATCTGCGCGATCCGGCGTTTGTCGAAGGCATTCTTGACGGCGTGACAGCCGTAGTGCATCTGGCGCCGCTGGTGACGCGTCTCGGCACGCCTTTGGAGAGTTTTGACCTCAGCGCGCGCGGCTCGCACCTGCTGGCCGATCGCGCGGCCAAAGCCGGCTGTGCGCGCTTTGTGCTGGCCAGCTCGCTTGATCTGTTTCGCCCGCAAGACGCCGCGAAGTACCGCGTCGATGAAGGCTGGCGCCCGCAACCGACAACCGATCCCGATCAACTATGCGCATGGCTGGGCGAAGTTTGCGTGCGCGAAACCGCGCGCATGAATGGCCTTTCGGTCATGTGTCTGCGCATGGGCGATGTTGTCGACGACGCGGCTATTGCGGCGGCGGCGCAGCCCGGCGCGCGCTGGCTGCATGTCGACGATGCGGTGCGCGCCATTCAACGCGCTCTCGAAGTCGAGAATAAGGGCTGGCGCGTGCTGCATATCAGCGCCGGACCCGCTGCACTGGTCATGCCCGCCCGCGCCCGCCTGGAGCCGTTCAGCTTTCACGCGCAAAAAACGCTGCCGCCGGCGCCGCTGCGCCATGCCACGCCGGTGTTTGAACAAGTCGCCCCGGCGGCCAAACCATTCAAAAACATCGTACTGCTTGGCGCGGGCGGCCCGCTGGGCACGGCCATCACCGCCGAGCTGGGCCGCGACTACACGCTGCGGCTGGTCGATCTGAAACCGGTCGAAGAATTGCTCGAGACGCTCAAGCCGCAATCGCCCGGCGCGCCGATTCCAGTTCCGCCGCAGCCGCCGCACGAGTGGCGCGCGGTCGATGTGCGCGACCCGCAGCAGGTGCTCGACGCCTGCGCTGGAATGGATGCGATCATCAACGTCACCGTGATCCGACACGATGTGGCCGGCTGCTTTCAGGTCAACATGAACGGCGCGCACAACGTGATGTCGGCGGCGCTGGCGCACAAAATTCATCGTGTGGTGCACACCGGTCCGTATCAAGTGGTGGCCAAAGGCTCCACTGGCTACGAATGGGATTACGAGCTTAACGAAGACATGCCGCCCCGCCCCGGCATCGATTGGTTGTATCTGCTGAGCAAGCTGTGCGGCCAGGAGATCGTCAAGATCTTCGCGCGCCAGCACGGTTTCAGCGTGCCGGCGCTCAACTTCGCCTCGTTTTACAACCATGAGCTGGTGCATGGCGAATACATCAGCGGGCTTTCTGTGTCGTGGGCCGATTCCGCGCGGGCGATCCGCTGCGCGCTTGAAGCGCCCAGCCTGCCCACGCCCTTCGAGCTCTTTCATATCGGCACCGATCTGCCGCACGACAATTTCTCAAACGCCAAAGCCAAGCGCTTGCTCGGCTGGCGCCCGCAACACACATTGGAAGAATTCTATCGACGCGGACTGATAGAGAGTAGTGGATAGTGGATAGCAGATAGTGGATAGTGCTTCCTATCCACTATCAACTACTCTCTATCAACTATCTGTTATCAACTCAAACACCCATGCAACTCGGAAATCTCCCCTGGACCCAAGTCGAAAAACACACAGACAAAGTCATCGTCGTGCCCACCGGCTCGTTTGAGCAGCATGGCCATCACCTGCCTCTGCTGACCGACAGCATGATCGGCGCGGCCATCGCCAACCGCGCAGAAGCCGAGCTGGGCGATTCGGCCGTCTTTCTGCCCATGTTGTGGATCGGCGCATCCGACCACCACATGGATTTTGCCGGCACCATCAGCTTGAGCATGGATGTGTACACCAAGGCCATCATCGATCTGGTGGAGAGCATCATTAGCGCCGGGTTTCGCAAGATTTTTCTGCTTAACTCGCACGCCGGTAACATCGTGCCGGCCAGCACCGCGTTGTATGAAATCAACTTGCGCTATCACGAAGAGCTGCCCGATCTGTGGCTCACCTTTTGCAGCTGGTTCGATTTGGCGCGCGATCAGGTGGCCGGGTTGAAAGGCATGACTCAGGGCAGCGTGCTGCATGCCTGCGAGTGGGAGACCAGCGTGATGATGCGCGCGCACGGCGATCTGGTGCACCGCAAGGTGATCAAGAGCACGCGCACGCCGTTCAAGTCGGAGTTTTACAGCCCGGACCAGAGCGGGCGCTCGCGCGTGAGCGTGACCAAGACCATCCGGCAGATGACGCCCGTCGGCGCGCTCGGCCGGCCCGATCTGGCCACCGAAGACAAGGGCGAGCGCATCATCGCCGCGGCCACCGCCGAAGTGGTGGCGTATGTGCGCGAGTTCGGCACCTGGGAACAGACGAAACCGCGCGCGGTGAGGTAGGGGCACGAACCCTTTGCTCTTGGCACGTCATCAATCGGTCCTGTTGAGATCATGCCGCTTCAAAAAATGGCGGACGAGGAGCTGATCAGCCGGGAAGAGTGTGACGCAAAACAAGGGGAAATCATCAGATCCCTGTAAGCGTTGCGCGCCCTTCAAACTGGCTATGCGGGCACCGACAAGGCGGTTAAGGCCATGATGCCCACTCCAATGGCGATACCCGCAAATGTCGGCCATGAAACAAGAGGCATATGCTCTTTCGTGCTTTGGAGCGCCAGGAGTCGGCCGACTTCATACACCACCTGAGCGATTGCGCCGGCGCCAATTGCCAGAAACAGCGCCGCAGCCAGTTTGCTAAAGACGAAGCCGCCAATCCATACGCCCAGCACGGCCGGGAGCCCGGCCAACGCCGCCAGCGCAACAAAGCGCCACAGCTGCGGGCGTTCACGCACCAAGGGCGCGACGATGCCAATGCCCTCGGTAATGTTGTGCAATGTGAAGCCGACGACCAGGAACGTGCCCAGCGCCGCTTGTCCATTGGCAAATGCCGCGCCAATCGCCAGGCCTTCACCCAAGTTGTGCAACCCGATGCCCAACGCAATGCGCGTGGATATGCCGAAATGCGATTGCGCATCGCCCGGCTTGCGCATGCTGACTGCTATCAACAACAGAAAAGTCAGGATAGCGGTCAGAAAAACAATGGGCTCACCGCCAAAGGCAGCGGGAGTCTCGAGAATAAATTCGCGCGCTTCAACGAATGAGCCGAACAGCAAATACAGCAGCAGCCCCACAGTCAGCGCCAGTATGAATTGCATGCCATGGCTGCCCATGCGCCTGAGCGCTGGAAACCACAACATGCCCAAGCCGACTGGGATGAACCCCACATAGATACCCAGCAGCGCATACTGCCAGAATGTCACCACTGTAGGCGCAGGCGTCAATGTGGCAACAGTCACTTCCGCAGGAAATGTCACTCCGTTGCTGCTGATGAGCGATATGGCGTGCGGTTCGTCCTGTTGCCAGGGAAAATGAATGTTCAGCGTCGCAGTGCCAAGTCGTGGGATCGTATTGGCAGGCGTGATGGTAAATTCCCAATAGGCGTCGTCAACCAATACCTGCGCAATGGTCACCGGATCCGCGCCGCCATTGGTCACTTCAACACTGACCCGGTCGCGTGCGGGCAATGAGACGCGATTGATAGTCACTTCCTCAATTGGCGGGGCGGAGCGCTCGGCAAGTCCGGTGCCACGCGTGACGAGCAGTGCCAGCAGCGCGCCCAGAAGCAGAAGCGGCAAGACCATCAGCATCAGCGCGCGCACATCCGGTCTGCGGGATTGTGCCGCCTTTGCGCCAGCCGTGTTTGTCTCAATCATGGTTTTCCTTGCGGGAGCACGAGAGTTATGCGAGATACCAGCCAAGCCGTCGCGCCACTTCGCCGGGTGCGCTGGCTGCGCCCGTATCCGTAACCTCGAACAACCCCATCCAGCCTAGTTGGTTGAATTCGCTCTGGTGCGCATGAAACATGAAAACACCGGGACGGTTGTAACTGAATTCGATTATGCCGCGCTGGGCCTGGCACTGCATGACCACATCGGTAAAGGCCGTCGGGGTTTTTGCCGTGCCGGTGTCGTAATAGTTAAAGAGTTGCGCATGCAAGTGAAATGAATTGATCGGGTCAAACTCGGTAAAATTGGCCAGATAGATCCGCACCGGCTCTCCCACTTTGAGTGCGATCGGATGCTTGGTGTAATGAAATCCCACCGTGTTCACTGCGTAGACTTCATTTGCGCCATCGAAGTTGACGTCGAATGCGTTCATCACCATGCCCAGTTCTTTGGCGGCCGATCGCGGCTCTTTCGGATCCACGATAAACAGTCCGTAAAGACCCTTATGTAAATGGCGCATGAAGGGCGGCACATGACAATGATACAAATGCAAGCCGGCCGGCTCGGCATCGAATTCATAGACAAATGTTTCACCTGGGCCAACGGGTATTACGCCGTCCATGCCAGCAGCGTGAATGCCGTGAAAGTGCATGGAGTGCGGATGGTCGCTGCCATTCACAAATGTGATGCGGATCCGGTCGCCCTCAGTGGCTCGAATAAATGGGCCTGGGCAACGTCCGTTGTAGACCCACCCAGAAAAGCTAACACCCGGGGCGACTTCAAACGTTTTATTGGATGAGACGATCGTGTAGTCACGCAAGGTCTGCCCGCTTGCCAGCGTGCTGACAGTGCCGTAATCAAAATCTGTCAATAGATCGGTGGGATTGAAACCGTTGGAGGCGTGATTCACTTCGCCCACCACAAACATGCTGCCGTGCAAGTCGCGATGTTCGTTTGACTGCCCATTGCCGCCGGTGGGGTCCGGTTGGCCAGGTTCATGATCCTGCGCCATGAGCCGCCGGCGTTCAGTTGCATCAGATGCAGCATTTGTTGTGGCCAGCGCTTGTTGAGCAAGCAGCCCGCCGCCGGCCAATCCCGCGAGACCCAGACCTGCCAGCAGTTTTCTACGTGACAGTGTTGATAAACCCATGATCCGTTCCTTCCTTTCTGGCCAAAATCACGGTCGATTTCTAGTCAGCAAGTGACTCGGCGGAATATGCGCCTATACGCGCTTATTTCGTGAGACATGCGAAGCGCGAACCGGCGTCGAGTTGCCTTGCAGCTTCGAAATGCACCAAAGTAAAAATTCAGTCTCACCTAAATCTGCGCCATCATAATTTAGGCTAGCCTAAATGTCAATGTATTGATCTGCAGGTCACATCTTCCCCACCAGTTTCGCGTAAGGTGGCGCGCGACATGACAAATGAGACCCGTCACCACCAGTCCCATAACGACGAGTTGGACGACCACACGTCTATCGGTTGGAGCCGACCGCGTCCGGATACGGTGCGGTGTTTGACTTCGGCATGAATATGCAGCGCGCGGCACGGCATCATCGTCAAGTCGCATCGTTTGCGACAGTGTGGCAGCGCGCCAGAACGCTAGCATTGCCGCCACATGGACCTCGTCGTTCTGTCGTTCTTCAACCGCGCGCTGGCCAACTCGGTTTTCGATGTTTTCTTTTTTTTGCTGACCTGGATCGGCAACCCAACCGTGCACATCGTCGCACTGCCTGCGCTGCTGCTCTTCAAGCGGACGCGCCGCGTCGGCGGCGCGGTGTGGGCGACGATTGCGGTCACACTCGCGATCACCCTGCTCTTTCAGTTCGTTGTGGCGCGGGTACGGCCAACCGACGTGCGGCTGATCTGGCCGCAGTCCGAATTTCCATCGTATCCCAGCGGGCACACCAGCTGTGCGTTCGCTGCAGCGATGCTGATCGGCTTGCACGCGCGTTCGCGCCGGGTGTGGATCGGGGCGCTGGCAGGCGCAACACTGGTCGCCCTGAGCCGCTTGTATCTGGGCCAGCACTTTCCCAGCGATCTGGCCGGCGGCGTGTTGCTGGGCGGCGGCCTGGGCACCTCCGCCTACGGTTTGTTACTCGCGCCGCCGGATAGGGGTGGACGGCTGCGCATCCGCTGGCTGTTCTGGGTGCAGCTCGGCGTCGCCCTGCTCGCCACGCACATGGCGTATCTGGATCTATTGCCGTGGCTGTTGCTGCGCTGGCCCTATGCCGACAAAGCCTTGCACGCCGTGTTGATGGGCGGGATGACATTTTGGCTGAACTTGATTTGGCCGGGTCGAACATGGCGCGTTGGGCGCATGGCGATCCCGCTCGCCCTTGCCGCGCCGTTCGTCATCATCGTCGCCGAAGAGTTCGCGCAAGCACTGTCGCCCGTTCGCACTTTCGACCCGCTCGATCTTGCCAGTGACGCGATTGGCATGCTGCTGGCCTGGGCCGCGAGCCAAAAACTGCTGAGCCAGCCCTCGTTTCCATCTCCATCTCCGTCTCCGAAAACGAATTCGTTTTCAGAGACGGAGACGTGAAACCTCCCATCCAGAATTCACCCCGAATTCCGTTCTAAGCGCAATCGCATTGACATACAGAACATATGTTCTGTATACATTCTATGAGCCAGTCGCACCTATCGGCATCAACCGACAGGCGTACGCACCCACAATGCCACCGTCACGGCCAGAACCGCGGCCCGACAAAGCACGCACCGCGTCGCAGCGCCTGGAGAAGACGATCGAGCTGCTCGACCATCGCTACGGCCCCGCGACGATTCAAACCGCGCGCGATCTGCCGTTGTCGGTCGTGCCGCCGCATATCGCATCGGGCTTCCAGGCGCTCGATGCGCTCACCGGATGCAACGGCATCCCGGTCGGACACGTCACGCTGCTTTCCGGCCGCACCACCAGCGGCAAACTCACCCTGGCCTACAACATCCTTGCCCACGCGCAGCACGGCTCCCGCGCGCCGCGCGGCAAGTCGGCGCTGACGCCTGAAAGCGTCGGCATCTTCGACTTGACGCGCAGCAGCGATCCGGACTACATCGCGCGCTGCGGGCTCGATCTGCAACACACGCTCTTCGTGCGCCCGCCCGACCCGCGACAAGCCGTACCGCTGCTGTTCGATCTGCTGCAAGGCTACGGCTTCAAAGCGCTGCTCGTCGACGGGCTGGGCGATCTGCTCAAAACCCGCAGCATCGCGCGCAGCTTCGACACTGCCCTGCCTCAGCTCGCGCGCGCGCTGCGCCAGGCGCGCTGCGCGCTGATCTGCCTGGATGAACCCGCTCCACCCTGGCTGAGCTGGCTCAAACTCGGCTCAGGCGCCATCGCCCATTGCGCCAGCCTGCATGTCGACATCAAACGCGAATCGTGGACCGCCGACAGCGACGGCCAGATCAGCGGCTACACCGCGCACGCGCAATTGATCAAGAGCCGCTGGAATATGCTGGGTCGCGGCGGCGGCGATGACTCTTGCACGCTCGGTGTCGAGGTTGGGCCATGACCATCCTGTGCGCGCACACGCCGGATTTTCTCTATCGCCTCGCCGCGCGGCAGCATGCCGATTGGGACGATGGCAGCGATGCGCGCGAACGGCGCCCGGTCGTGCTCACCGGCCCGGACGACCGCATCTGGGCCGCCTCGCCGCTGGCGCTCGCCGCCGGCGCGCTGCCCGGGCTCACCCCGCGCCAGGCGCGCGCGCGTTGCCCCGATGCCGCAGTGCATTCGCTCGACACCAACGAAGCCGACGCCGCGCAGGCGGCGTTTATCGGCGTGCTGGCGCGCACCGGCCTGCCGGTCGAACCGCAAAGCTACGGCGCGGCGTATTGCGATCTCTCGGCCATCTCGCGCTCGCCCGGCGACGCGCGCCCGGTGTGCGCCGATCTCGGCAAACAAATCCGCGCCGAAATCGGCGTGGCGCTCACACCTGCGCTCGGCGTCGATCATGGCAAATTCACGGCGCATGCAGCCGCGCGCGCCGTGCCGCCCGGCCGCATGCGCCTGATCGACCGCGCCGACGAAGTGAGCTTTCTCTCAACCCAGCCGCTGACGCTGCTGCCGCTCCCGCCCGAGCATGTGCAACAGCTGAATTGGCTCGGGCTTAAAACCCTTGCCGACTTTGCGCGCCTGCCCGCCAGTGCCGTGGCCGCGCGGTTTGGCAAAGCCGGCAAGCTGGCGCAGCAATGGGCGCGCGGCGCCGATGAACGGCCGGTGCGCGCGCTGGCGCAAGCCGCGCCGGAAGCGGTCACGGTCGAGTTCGAAACGCCCTGCGCATCGCTCGACCGCGCGCGCGATGCAATCATGCACGCGCTGGCGCCGCGCCTGCGCGAAATGGCCGAGCGGCTTGAAGGCTGCCGGCGCATTCAAATTGAACTGCACGGTCTCGACAGCGCCCGCGCGCATGCGCAAGCCGGGTTCGCGCAGCCGATGTGCGCGGCCGACGATCTGCGCGCCGGTGTGTCGCGCGCGCTGGCGCAGCGCGAATGGCCGGGCGAGCTGAGCCTGGCGCGCGTGCTGTTGCTGGATCTGGCCGAGCTTGCGCCGCAAGCGCTGACGCTCTTCGGCGAAACGCTGCAGATGGGCGCGGCCAATGCCTCAGCCGCGCCCTTTGCGCGCGTGCTCAACCGCCTCGGCGCCAAACACGGCGCGGCGTTCTTTCAAGGCGTCGTCGTCGATCCCGCGCACCCGATTCCCGAACGACGGACAGAGTGGCGTGTCGGAGTGGAGAGCTGATAGTCAGAGTGGAGAGTGTTCTATCAACTCTGACTCTCCACTCTGACTCTCCACTATGACTATCAACCATGACGCGCATCTGGCCCGACGGCATCCCCATCACAGTCACCCTCGACGAAGAGCTGCTGCCGATGCGCTTTGTGTGGAACGAGGCGCCGCACGCGGTTGCGCACATCGTGGCGCGCTGGGAAGTGCAGACCGACTGGTGGAGCGAGGCGGGCGAAAGCTTCCGCGAATATATCCGGCTGATCACCAAAACCGGCTTGCTGTGCGATGTGTTTTACGACCATCTCGATCCGGGGTGGCAGCTGGCGCGTGTCTATGACTGACGCCGCCTGGGTCGAGCTGCACGCCCATTCGTTTTTCTCGCTGCTCGACGGCGCCAGCGCGCCGGAGGCGTTGATCGAACAGGCCAAGGCATCGGGCATGCCCGCGCTGGCGCTCACCGATCACGATTCGCTGGCCGGGGCGATGCGCTTTGCCGGCGCCGCGCGCAAGGCTGGTGTCAAACCCGTCTTCGGCGCCGAGATTACGCTGCACACCGGCGCGCACCTCACGCTGCTGGCGGAAACGCAGGAAGGCTATGGCAACCTGTGCCGCATCATCACGCGCTCCCGCTGCGATCCGGCGCGCGCGGCGCTCGCAGGGGGAGCGGCATGGCCGGGCAAAATGCCGCCGGCAGTCACGCTCGACATGTTGTCCGAACATCGCGCCGGGTTGATCGCGCTGAGCGGTTGCCGCAAAGGCCCGCTGGCCGGCGCGCTGCTGCGCGGCGAGCGCGACACCGCGCGCCAAAGCGCCGCGCTATTAACCGACATCTTCGGCGCGCGGAACATGTGCATCGAGCTGCAAGATCACAACCTGCCGGGCGATCGCGCTCTGATTCACGGGCTATCGACATTAAGCCGCGAACTGGCGCTGCCATGCGTCGCCACCGGCAACACGCATTACGCCGCGCGCAACACCGCCCGGCTGCGCGATTGCCTGATCGCCATCGACGCGAACAGCACGCTCACCGAAGCGCGCAAAGCCGGGCTGCTGCCGCTCAATCACACCTACGCCCTGCCCGACCCGGCCGCGATGCGCGCGCGCTTCGCCGAATTGCCCGAGGCCCTGGCGAACACGCTGGAGATCGGCGGGCGCTGCATGGTCGATCTCGATTTCGGCCAGCACCGCCTGCCGCGCGTGCCGGTGCCGGCCGGCAAAACCGAGTTCGGCATGCTCTACGAGCTGTGCCATACCGCATTGCCCTGGCGCTATCCCACGCTGGCGCCGGCCGTGCTCAAACAGCTCGCGCACGAGCTGGACGTGATCGAGCGCGCCGGCCTGGCGCCGTATTTTCTGATTGTGCATGACATCGTCGACTTCGCGCGCCGCAAGCGCATCCGTTGCTCCGGGCGCGGCTCGGCCGCCGGGTCGATCGTGTCCTACCTGCTCGGCATCAGCCACTGCGATCCGCTCGCGCACAACTTGCTGTTCGAGCGTTTTCTTTCGGACGACAAGCACACCATGCCGGATATCGACATCGATTTCGATTCGTTCCGGCGCGACGAAGTGTTCGATTACATCTACGCCAAATACGGCCACGCTCACGCCGCCATGGTGACCAACCACGTCACCTTTCAAGCGCGCAGCGCCATCCGCGAATTGGGCAAGGTGCTGGACTTCCCCGAAGGCGTGATCGACCGCATCGTGCGCCATGTCGATTCGTTTGAACCGGAAAGCGCCGCCGAACAGATCGCCGCTTTGGCCAAAGACGCGGGCGATGCCGGCACCAGCGCACATCCGATGGCCATGCTGGCGGCGCTGGTCAAACAGATCGATGGCGTGGTGCGGCACTTGTCGATCCACGTCGGCGGCATCGTCATCACCGGCCCGCCGCTGGCCGACATCGTGCCGGTCGAGCCGGCCACTGCGCCGGACAAATGGGTGCTGCAATGGGACAAAGACTCAGTCGAGGATGCCGGGCTGATCAAGATTGATGTGCTCGGCTTGCGCACGCTCGGGCTGGTCGACGATGCGCTGCGCATGATCGAAACGCAAGGCGAAACGCCGCCGGACTTCGACCATCTGCCGCTCGACGACGCCGAGCTATACGCCATGCTGGCCGCGGCCGACACGATCGGCACCTTTCAAGTCGAATCGCGCGCGCAGCTGCAAATGCTGCCGCGCACCAAGCCGCGCGACATCAAAGACCTGGCGGTTGAGATCGCCATCATTCGCCCAGGGCCGGTGCAAGGCGGCGCGGTGCATCCGTATCTGCGGCGGCGCACAGGCGACGAGCCGATCAGTTATCCGCACCCGCTGCTGGAGCCGATCCTCAAAGACACCTACGGCGTGCTGCTCTTTCAAGAAGATTGCCTGCGCGTGGCGATGGTCATCGCCGGGTTTAGCGCGGGTGAAGCCGATCAACTGCGGCGCGCCATGTCGCGCTCGCGCTCAAAAGAGGCCATGGCCGGCATGCACGCGCGTTTCATGGGCGGCGCGCAGACGCGCGGCATCGACGCAACGGTGGCCGAGGACATCTGGGGCCGCCTGGCCGGATTCGCCAGCTACGGCTTCTGCCGCTCGCACGCCGCGGCGTTTGCGCTGATCGCCTATCAAACGCTGTGGCTCAAGCGCTATCAGCCGGCGGCGTTTTACTGCGCGCTGCTCAATGCGCAGCCGATGGGGTTTTACTCGCCCGAAGTCATCGTCGGCGACATGAAGCGCCACGGCATCGCGCTGCTGCCGCCGGACATCAACGCCAGCGATTGGGGCTATGGCATGCACAGCCAGCGCGCGTTGCGCATGGGGCTGGCCAGCGCAGCGGGCATGGGCGAAACGGTTTGGGATCGCGTGCGCGCGGCCCGCGAGGCGGGCGCGTTTGCCGGCGTGGGCGATTTTTGCAAGCGCACCCAGCTGCCACGGCCAACGGTCATGGAGTTCGTTCGCGCCGGGTTGTTCGACGCCTTGGGCCAGCGCCGCACGCTGCTGTGGGAAGCGGGCGAAGCCGATTACGAAACGCGCGGCCTCGATCTCGATGTGCCGATCACGCAAATCGCCCTGCCCGCGCTGAGCGAGCTGGAATCGACCCAGTGGGACTACACGCTCACTGGGCTCTCCGCGTCCGGGCACATCGTCCGGCACTACCGGCCGGCGCTGACGCGCGCGGGCGTGATGAGCACGGCGCAGGTGAAGGCGCAGAAAAATGGCAAACGCGTGCGGGTGGCCGGCTTGCAGGTGGTGCGCCAGCACCCGCAAACCGCGCGCGGCGTGGTGTTCGTCAGCCTGGAAGAC
>JANMNW010000150.1:0-6186 GCA_031368515.1 Chloroflexota bacterium | reverse complement strand
CCGCACAGCAGTTCAGGGAAGCGACAGCCGGCGGCCGGGGTCCGCGCTGGATCATCCGCGACAACGACAGCAAGTATGGCTCGGCGTTTGACATCGTTGCTGAAGCCTCTGGCACAGAAGTAATCCGGACACCGTTCCGGTCTCCCCAGGCAAACTCGGTATGCGAAAGATTCATCGGCTATGCGCTGCGAGAGTGTCTGGATCACATGTTGATCTTTGGAGAGCGCCAGCTTCAGCGTATCGTGCAGGCATTTGTCGACTATTTCAATCGCTCACGGCCTCATCAAGGAATAGGTCAGGGGATACCGTGCGGACCGCCGGTGCAAGGAACGGGCGAGATCATCAGCGTTCCTGTGCTGAACGGCTTGCATCACGAGTATCGGCGCGCGGCCTGACATGCTGAACCGGTGCCTACAATGATAAGTAGCCACGACAAGCCAACACAAGCCTCAGTGGCATCCGGTTGACGTTTTTATGCTTTTATGCTTAAATGCATGCATGAGGACGACACTCGACCTTCCAGATGCGCTTTTTCGCGAATTGAAGGCGCAGGCGGCGCTGCGCGGCATGAAGCTCAAAGACTTGCTGACGCTGCTCGTTGAGCAGGGGTTGCGCGGGAAACGCAGCGCGCTACGCCGCCGCAGCCCGCTGCCTGTGGCGCGTCGCGCAGTTCCCGGCCAGGTAACGCCATCGCTGCCCAATGCCCGATTGAATCAGATCCTGGACGATGAGGATGCACAACGCCATGGCCAACGAGCGTCCTGAGATCGATTTGCTGGACGTCAACGTCTGGCTGGCGTTGGCCGACGAAACCCACGTTCATCACAGCCGCGCGCGACGCTACTGGGATGAGGAGTCGGGCGAGCAAATCGCCTTCACAGGTGCGACCATGCTGGGCTTCGTGCGCTTGCTGACCAATCGCGCCGCCATGAACAATCTGCCGATGAGCGCGCCGGAAGCGTGGCAGGTGTATCGCGCCTTTCGCGCGCTGCCGGAAGTGGTCTGGATTGGCGAACTTGATGACGACGCGCATGCGACCGACGCGTTGCTCGAAGGCTGGCTCAGCGGCGCAGATGGGTTCTCGACGCTGCAATGGACCGACGCGCATCTGGCCAGTATTGCTGCAACGTTCGGATGCCGCCTGGTGTCGTTTGACAGCGGCTATCGCAAGTTTCAACCGCTCGACTTTTTGCATTTGACCCCATAACTCCATTCATGTCTGTGGTGGCTTGTAGTGGACGAACGTCATCCGGACCGAAAAATGGGCATTTTCGACCGCTGGCGCCCGTAATCCGAACCCGCAACAATGGGTAGATGCTGCGGATCACGACTCTCATATCCCATCTGGTGCAATCGCTGATCGACCGGCTGGAAAAGTGGCTGTTCGGATATCTCCTCCCGTCCCGGACATCGTTGGTGCCTGCGACGCTGGGCGATTTGGCGCGCAGCCGGACCAAACTGATCGCTGAGAACGTCTTGCTGCGGCACCAGCGTGGGATCTTGTGTCGCCAGGTCAAACGGCCGCAATTGACGAAGGGCGATCGTGTCGGACTATTGTTCTGGGCCAGCCAGCTGAGCTACTGGCGACAAGCGCATCTGATCGTCAAACCCGACACGCTGCTGCGCTGGCGTCGCGAAGGCTTCAGGCTGTTTTGGCGGTGGAAGACCAGAGCAAGGAAGGCGCGTCTGCGCTTGCCACAGCCCACAATCGATCTGATCCGGCGCATGGCAACAGACAATCTTCTGTGAGGTGCTGAACGAATCCGCGGCGAGCTGCTCAAAGTCGGGATCCGCGTCGCCAAACGCAGCATCTAAAAATACCTGCATTGGCTGCGATCGAAGCCGGGCCCGAGCCAAAGCTGGGCGACGTTCGTCAAGGCGCACGCTGCTGATATCTACGCCTTCGACTTCCTGCCGGTCGCGGATGTGTTCTTCCGGCATCTGTATCTGTATTTCATCATCGAGCTGGGAACCCGTCGGATCGTGCATGTTGGTGTCACGAGTGCGCCGAAGCAAATCTGGGCGGCTCAACAATGGCGGGAAGCGACACCGAACGGGCAGGTTCCCCGGTTCATCATCCGCGACAATGACAGCAAGTACGGTCACGAG
This sequence comes from Chloroflexota bacterium, assembly GCA_031368515.1. Taxonomy (GTDB): domain Bacteria; phylum Chloroflexota; class Anaerolineae; order J036; family Brachytrichaceae; genus CANJQH01. The sequence goes on along the minus strand of JANMNW010000150.1, from coordinate 4,077 downwards.
TTCGATCAGGCCGTTAAGGCCTCCGGCACGAAGGTCATCCGCACGCCGTCCGTGCACCCCGGGCGAACGCAGTATGCGAGCGATTTCTGAAAAGTGTGCACTGCGAGTGTCTGGATCACTTGCTGATCCTGCATAAACGGCATCTGCTCCGCGCGGCGCAGGCTTATGTCATCTACTTCAACCACGTGCGACCGCACCAAGGCATCCGGCAAGAAATTCCATGCGGTGGTGAAGCCAGGGCGTCACCGGCAAAGGGCAGGGTGCTTGCGACGTCGGTGCTCAACGGCCTCCGCCATGACTATCGATAGCGGACTAAAAACGGCGCGGATGACGCGTGTAGCCATCACAAGCGCCAAAGCTGGTCATGGCAGCCACTCTCGCAGGCCAAAGGCAGACTCAGATCCTGTCTGAACGGTTCGATCGGCCGTGTTTCGCCCCGGATGAACGTTTGTAGCCCGGACAGTACGCCGCCATCGCAATCTCTTGACTTCCTACACCGCTTTCTTACAATGACGAAGCCGCTCGAAACAGGGATCACGACGTGACCAAACCCAAACCCAATTAGTGCCCACAAGGAGATTTAAAATGCCTTCAATGAAAGCGGTACGAATCCACGGCTATGGGGATTCAAGTGTCTTGGTCTTTGAAGATACCGCGATCCCGACGCCAAGCGATGGTCAGGTTTTGATTCGATCGCACGCCAGCTCAGTAAATCCATTTGATTGTGCTGCTCGGGCCGGTTATATGTCAGGTTGGTATCCCTACAACCTCCCACACACGCTGGGACTTGATGTGTCCGGCATCGTGGAATCGGTTGGGAACGGCGTTACCGAGTTTACGCCTGGCGATATGGTATGGGCGCGAGCAGACCCCGCCAGCAACGGCGGCTATGCCGAATATGTCTGTGTCGATACGTCAGATGTGGCTGCCAAGCCAAAGTCTCTCGACCTGCTGCATGCAGCCGCATTGCCTCATGTGGGTCTGACCGCATGGCGGGCATTGGTAGATGTAGCCCAGTTATCGAGTGGTCAAAGCGTGCTAATACATGCCGCCGCCGGTGGTGTAGGTACGTTCGCCGTGCAATTGGCCAAGTCATATGGCGCCAAGGTGATTGGGACTTCCTCTGGCAAAAATCTAGAATTGTTACGTGAGCTAGGAGCGGATGAAGTCATTGACTACACAGAAGTTCCCTTTGAAAAAGTCGCAAAAGACGTGGATGTCGTTCTTGATGCAGTTGGTGCAGACACACAAGAACGTTCTTGGTCGGTCATAAGGCCGGGCGGTGTGTTGCTTTCTCTCGTCCAAGCACCTTCGGAGGAAGCCGCTGCAAAACATGGTGTACGTCAGCAGCTTGTTGCAGCGTTTCCGCCAGCCGGGCAAGTTCTGCGCCAGATATCAGCGTTGGTAGACGCCGGGAAGATCAAGCCTGTTATTGCAGGTATACATCCGTTGAGTGAAACGCCGATGGTCCACGATCTTGTATCTTCTCGGCATTCACGCGGCAAGCACATCTTGAAGATTTCCTGATTGAAGAAGGCTTGTAGTGCGCCACTACTGATGAAGCTGGCGCTCTCCGCGCACTGCCGATGAAACGTTCGCAAATCGAATGTGGTCTTCCCGGCAAACGTGGTTGATGACTCGATTTGGTGGGCTTCGCCTAGCCCGCAGAGTCGTGTTCTGCGGTGGGAGCCCCGGCGCACAGGCGTGCGCGATGGCAGGAACAGCAGCTGACTCGGATTTTTCGATTACACGAACCCGATCTTGTACTGCAGAGCCTTCTCAGAGGAGGCGGGGATCAACGTGCCAGGTAGGCTTGCGCTTGTCGGGCGCAGGCTCATGCCAGAAGCCAAAATGCGCGGTCAAAGCCGATAAGTAGTGCCGTAGGCCGTCGGAGCTGAAGATCGGGATATGCCCAGGAACGAGGCGTCGGGTCAGACCATGAATAAAGGCGAACGCGTCGGTGATGAAGCGCCGGCCGACGTGGAAGTGGGGCATGATCATGGTGATGGCATCAATGGCGGTCCAGACGAAGGTGCGCTGCTCGTCACCGCGGATGTTGGCGACGAGTTCATCGAGTTGCAGGAAGGCGCAGTTCAGGCGGCGGAAGAACAGATCGTGCAGTGCCGAAGCGTGCTTGCCGCCGCGGGTGAGCCAGCGGCTGATGGTGCGGTGGTCATGCCGGAAGACGCGTGCGGCAGCAGAGGGGTCGAGGCCGTTTGCGAGCAGAGACATTACCAGGCAGATCCGCGAAGGTGGGGCCTTGAGGTGGTAGAGCGGCGTGTTTTTGCGCTCGGAAACAGAGGCGCCGCAAGCCTGGCCCTTCCAGCGCCTGATCGCGTCGGTCTTGCCGAGGACGCCGCACGCGACCATGGCGTGGATGGATTCAACGGCACAGCCGAAATACGTGCAATGGGAGTTTGGGCAGGCGACGCCCTCAGAGCTCAGGCGTTTCTTGGCGCCTCTGGGGTTACGGCAGGCGGTCCAAGGCACGACTTCGACGAAGGCTGGCCGGCGCTGGGGATGCAGGCCGAACACCGGGGGCAAACCTCGGGTGATCTGGGGTGCCATTGCCGCCGGATCTTAGCGATCTGACCGATCCTGGCCGCCACCGCGTGCGGCCACAAAGGCAGAAGCAGCTGCAGGATGACGAACGGGAGCAGGATGAGGGCGACCGAGGCTGCGATGGCCGTGAGGGCGGATGAAAGCGTCATCCACGAACTGTCCGCCGCGTCTGGCACAACGACCCGCGTCAAGCACCGATCCTTAGTGTCGATTGCACACCCGCAACAGACGCGCTCTCGGGTTGACAGCACGGTTGTTTTTGCTTATAGAATCCTTAGCATTCGCGCGGCGTATCACAGCGAGTGTTTGTGGTGTGCGGTCCACCCATGCGTTCAGGATCCTTCGCTTCGCTCAGAATGACATCGCACAGGGACGGCGCGAACACCACAAACACTCGCTGCGGTGCACGCATTATTTACTGTGAGGAGAGAAATGAATCGATCGAAGAAGCGCAACATTACTCCACTCGTTGCCATAACCTCGGCGGCCATGCTGTTGTCCGCATGCGCCGGCGCCAGCACGCCGGTCAAAGGTGCGGCGCGGCAGTCCGTCGGACAGGGTGAAGGCCAGGTCAACATCGTCGCCTGGGCCGGCTATATCGAGCGCGGCGAGACCGACAAAAACTTTGACTGGGTGACCAGCTTTGAAAAGGACACCGGCTGCAAGGTCAGCGTCAAGACTGCGGCCACGTCCGATGAGATGGTCGCACTGATGAATGAAGGCGGCTTTGACCTGGTGACGGCGTCGGGCGATGCCTCGCTGCGCTTGATCAGCGGCAATCGCGTGCAGGAGATCAACACCGCGCTCATTCCGAGCTGGGGCAAGATCGACAGCCGTCTGCAGAACGCGCCGTGGCACACGGTCGGCGGAAAGCACTACGGCGTGCCGTATCAATGGGGCCCCAACGTGTTGATGTACAACACCGAGGTTTTTAAAGCAACGCCGAAGAGCTGGAACGTGGTCTTTGAGGAGCAGACGCTTTCCGACGGCAAATCAAACGCCGGACGCGTGCAGGCCTATGACGGCCCGATCCACGTCGCCGACGCCGCGATGTATCTCAAGTTCCACAAACCCGAGCTCGGGATCAAGGACGTGTACTCGCTGAACAAGGACCAGTTCAAAGCGGCGCTCGATCTGCTGCGCGTGCAGCGCAAGCTGGTCGGCCGCTACTGGCATGACGCGTTTGTGCAGATGGACGACTTCAAAAACGAAGGCGTGGTCGCGTCCGGCTCGTGGCCGTTCCAGGTGAACCTGCTCAAGGCCGAAAAGCGCCCGATCGCCAGCACAGTGCCGCAGGAAGGTGCCACCGGTTGGGCAGACTCGACCATGATGCACATCGACGCCATGAATCCGAACTGCGCCTACAAGTGGCTCGAGCATTCGCTCAGTCTCAAGCTGCAGGGCGATCTGGCGGCGTGGTTCGGTTCAGTGCCGTCCGTGCCCGATGCGTGCAAAGGCAACGTGCTGCTCACTGACACCGGCTGCGCGACCAACGGGTTTGACAACTTCGAGAAG
>JANMNW010000144.1:0-5118 GCA_031368515.1 Chloroflexota bacterium | reverse complement strand
GAGAGTCTTCTCCGGCATGGCCTGGCCGCTTTCCAGCAGCTGATCCAGCGGCACCTGTTCCGCGAGCGCTTCCTCGATTTTTGCCTTTTCAACATCGCCCGTCAATGTGTCCGTGTAGGAAGTGGCGGTGTTCTGAATTGGCAGCGGCACATCTGTTGGCAGCGCGCTGAGGGCGGTCCAATCGAACTCGATTGGAAACAGGCGCGACACAAAGTCGACCATATTCGGAATGCCCTTGATCAGCGTTGCGGGCTCGGCGCGCGTGCCTCGAATGCTCCAGATGCCCAGCACAAGAATTAGCGTGGCCATCACAATTCCGCGCGCGGTGATTTGCGGCAGCGGACTCAAAAGGCGTTCGCGCAATGTTGGCGGGATGGATGCCGGCGCGGCATTGCCAAGCCTTGCTCCGATCGGCGCAGAATTTGAAATTTCCATGTTGTGCTCCGCTGTCAAAAGGCTAGACGGCGTGCGCCGCGAGTTTGTCAAAGCGATAGACGCGGTCCATCACCGCCCCGGTCAGGTCGCGTGCCTGGCTGTCAAAGACGACCACGCCCTGCGCCAGCCCCACGATGCGATCGGCATATTCGCGCGCCAGCTCCACCTGATGAATGTTGATCAACGCAAGCACGCCGTCTTCGCGCGCGATGCGCGCAAGATCGGCCATGACAGTTGCGGCCAGTTCAGGGTCAAGGCTGGCCACAGGCTCGTCGGCCAGCAGCAGCGATGGCCGCTGCGTCATGGCGCGCGCAATGGACACGCGCTGTTTCTCGCCGCCGGAAAGCTTGTCCGCGCGCTGCGTGGCGCGGTGCAGCAAATTGACTCGTTCGAGGTTGTGGACGGCCAACTGGCGCTCGTCTCGATCAAAGTAACCTAGCAAGCCGGCCGTGCCGGACTTGTAGCCCAGGCGTCCGCTGAGGACATTCGTCAAAACAGGCAGGCGGTCCACAAGGTTGAATTCCTGCCAGACAAAGCCGACTTTCCTGCGCAGCGCCAGCAGGCCGCGCTGATCCATGCGCGTTACATCCGCGCCATCAAAGATGATGGAACCATCTGTGACGCGTTCAAGCCCGTTCAGGCAACGCAAGAGCGTGCTTTTGCCTGCGCCCGATCGGCCGATGATGGCGACGATTTCTCCAACTTCGGCGGTGAAGCTCACGTTCTTGAGCGCTTCATGCCCATTGGAATACACCAGGCGCAGGTTGTTGACTTCGAGTAATGCCACAGTCCCTCAACGCATACGAAAACATCCCGGCAATGCGGGTGAGCTGAGGCGAGACTAGGCTGTCTGTGTTAAGAACTGCGCATGCCGGCTTTAAGACTGATCGCGCTCGCGGGTCAATCGATGCGCGAAATGGAGAGCGGGCGCAGCAGCGAGCGCTTTTTGGATTGATGCGCGGACATGCGTTTGAGGATGTCCGTTAACAAACGGACAACATCGGCCATATAGGGGCCCTTGTTAAGCATCACGCATTCGGCGCGGCCGCTCATCACCGCATCGGTGACTTCTGCGCGGGACGGAGTGCCGGACCGTGCCATCGTGTCGAGCACCTGGGTGGCCCAAATAACCGGCACGTGCGCCGCTTCGCACAGCCAGAGAATCTGTTCCTGCACTTCCGCCAGCCGCTCAAAGCCAAGCTCGATGGCCAGATCGCCGCGGGCGACCATCACGCCCGCCGGCGGATGGGTGAGCGCGCGCAACAGGAGGCGCGGAAGGTTTTCAAACGCCGCTTTGTTTTCGATTTTCAACACCGTGCCGACGCGCGCGGCGCCCAGCTCATCCATGCGCGTCCAAAGTTGCTCAATATCCGTAACCGTGCGCACGAATGACATGCCGATGATGTCAGCGTGCCGCACCATGAATTTCAAGTCGGCCAGATCTTTCGTGGTCAACGCGGGCGTGTTGATCTGCGTGTCGGGCAGGTTGATGCCTTTCTCAGAGCCCAGGCGCGAGCCGGCAGCCGCGGCCTGGGTGATGCGCACGACGATGTTGCCGGTGCGGTTGCTCAAAATGCGGCCGCCGATTTTTCCGTCGTCAAAGTAGATGCGCTCGCCCGGTTTGGCAGCGTCAAACACTTCGGGCAAGGTGCAGGAGACGAAGGCCGGGCGCGTCGGCTTGCCGCGCGCATCGCGTTGTGCGGGCCGGCCGGGCTCGGCCAGCCGGGTCAACACGAGCTGTTCGCCGATCTTCAACAACAACGGTTCCTCGACAAGGGGCAGGCCGGAAACCTTGGCTTTGGAGATGCGCCGCCCAGCGCGATGCAGTTCGACTGCGACACCGTCTTCGAAGTACACGGTGTCTTCACAGCTGGCCTGCACGGCGCCGGCTGATTTTGCGGTGACCGTCAAGCGGCGTTTTTTCCCGCGCGCGTCGATCAGCCTGAGTTCATCCCCTGCGCGCGCCAGGCGGATAACTTTACCCTGCAACGGAATCGCTCCGGTTGCGGCCTGCGGCGATGCGCGCGCCGTGAAGCGCGCAGTGCCGGCGGCGGTGACCCGGCCGCGCTGATCGCGCTGCGGCTTGATCCTGCAAACACGGGCGCCGGCAGCCAACGGTCCTGTGCGCAGCTTCGGCCCTGCCAGGTCGGCATAGACCTTGCAGTGCCGCCCGATTTGCCGTTCCGCCGCGCGCAGATTGCGGATCATCGCCCTCCATGCAGTGGGGTCGTCATGAGCGCAGTTGATGCGCATCACATTCATGCCCGCTTCCAACAGGCCCGCCACGAGTGCGGCATCGGTTGCGGCGGCGCTGGGCATCGTCACCATGATGCGAACGTCGCGCCCGTCGGTCGGGGATCCAAGCAGCGCATTTGCATGCCGCTTCAAGCGCGCACCGCCGTCATCGAGTGTGTCTGTGGCGCGCGCTTCATGGGCATGGCGGGCACTCTCAGCGGCGCCGGAAAGCGCCAGCAATGCACGCAACACGTTTTGCAGCCCGTCAAGCGCATAGGCTTCCATGCGCCCGATGGAACTCATCCCAAGCTCGGCAAGATTCATCTGCAGGCCGCGCACATCGACTTGCCGCAGCGCAAGATAGTGAATCAAGTTGCGCGCGCTATCCCGTTGCGCCAAACCGACCCGGGCGATTTCGGCGCGATGGCGATGCTCATGATCAAGCATGCGCTTCTCCAACGCCTTGACCGGTTTGATCAACTTCGCTGCTTTGGTCTGATAGGCTTTACGTGGCATTAACAATCCCATCCTGCGTCGCAACGTGTCACTCTATCCGGCGAGGGTAGTGCGCGCACTGATCATGCGGCCAGTCTGACACTGCAATAACGCTATAATCAATTCAACAACCGAATAGCATCGAGGTGACCCGATGCCCGCAAGTCGTTTGCGGGCGAGCCCGGAAGCAAGGGCGTAAAGGTGGAAGCTGGTCAAAGTCCAGCGCTGTGCCGCAACTGTAGGAGCACGCTAAAAGCATGCGTGCTCAAGCCAGGATGCCTGCCTCGATCTCAAACGTTCAACCCTTCTCGGAACAAGGAGGCAGAGCATGACTAAACCACCCTGAGCGCGTCGTTTTTGCGGCGCACTCGCCATCTGGTTTTCACTCTAGCACCCCGGCCTTCGCAAGAGAAGCGCCGGGTTTTTCGTTTTTCGACAATGAACAAAACAGTATTACGTTTCTCCGCTCTGGTCGCAACCGCGCTTGTGTCGGGTTGCCAGCTTGCCACGCCGATTGCACCGGGAACGCCGGTCGCCACCCCGGTTCCAATTGCGCCGCCGCCGGTCGAAGAGCCGCCTTTGCCGACAGAAGCGCCGGCGGCAACCGTTGCTCCGACCGCCGCCCCAACCGTGGCTTCGACCCCTGAGCCGGCGCCTTTGGCAAATGCGCAAGACGCGTGCGTCAAGACCTATGACGTCGCCGTTGACTACTTTCCCGAAAAGGCATCGATCAAAGACGCGGTTGGCTTCAAGGTTGAATACTTCAAAAATTACAAAGTCGTGACGGTTCTGATCCCGTGGGCTGGCGCAACCGAGACGTTTCGCTATGTGCTTGTGCAGTGCGGCACGCCGGCGCCGGCCGGCATTGAAGGCGCGCAAGTGGTCGAGGTGCCGGCGAAAACTGCCATCGCCATGAGCACGACGGAACTGCCGGCGCTGGAACAGATCGGGGTGCTCGACCGGCTGGTCGCGCTGGACAGCTTTTTGTGGACCAACAACGCCAAAGTTCGCGAGATGATCAAGGCGGGCAAACTGATCGAGATCGGCACCGGGCCGCAAGTGGATGTGGAAAAGACGATCAACGCCAAGCCCGATGTCATCTTTGCGTCGGGATCGGGCGTTGCAGACTATGACACGCATCCCAAGTTGCTTGAAGCCAAGCTAGCCGTGGCGATCGACGGCAGCTATATGGAGCAATCGCCCTTGGGCCGCGCCGAATGGAGCAAGTTCATCGCGCTGTTTTTCAACAAAGAGGCGATGGTCGAAAAGACGCATGCTGAAATCGCCGCGCAGTATCGCGCGCTGGCGGAAAAGGCTCGCGCAGCAACAACCAAGCCGGTTGTGTTGCTGGGCGTGCCGCAGAAGGACGATTGGTATATGGCCGGCGGAAAGAGCTATATGGCGCAGCTGCTGGCCGATGCTGGCGCCGCCTATCCATGGTCGGACGACGCGTCGACAGGTTCGCTGCCGCTCAAGTTTGAGCAGGTGCTGGACAAGGCTGCCAAGGCCGACGTATGGCTGGTGAATGCGTTTGGCGTGTTCACCGATACACAAGCGATTGTGGCGCTGGACCCGCGCCTGGGCGAGTTTGCGGCGTCGAAATCCAGCGCATTGTGGAACAACGATCTGCAGGTGAATGAAAATGGCGGTAATGCCTACTACGAGAGCGGCGCGGCAAATCCGCAACTGATGCTGGCGGATCTGATCAGCATCGTGCATCCGGAGCTGCTGCCCGATCAGAAGCCCGTCTTTTACAGGAAGCTGGCGAAGTAAGGGTGTGACCACAGAAATTCTCAATCTGAGATTTTGTTGGGTTTTTTCAAGTAGGCGGCTTCCAATATTCCATCTGATGGAACGCCACGAACACATTTGCTGGCCTGTAAACGAAAAATGATTCGAAAAGTGGTCGGAATCAACGAAGATTTGGTGCCGAGAGTTTCAGATTGAGAATTG
>JANMNW010000124.1:0-6502 GCA_031368515.1 Chloroflexota bacterium | reverse complement strand
CCGATTCTGGATCAACAATCACCGGCTGCGCGCTGGCCGGCGCATTGCCGGAACCGACCGGCTGCGATGCTCTGCGCAGCGCGCACGCGCGATGCAGCACCTGCACCGCTGAAGCGGGCAATGGCTCGGCGCCGACATAGCGCGCAGCCAGCTGTTGCGCGGTCTTTAGCGCGTCGTCGTTGACGACCACATCGTAGTCGCGCTCCAATTGCGGGTCGAGCACGCGCAGCACGCCAAGCGTCTCGTCGGCATTGGCCGCGGGAACGGTCAACAGTTTCATGCGTTCCACAACGGCGGCCAGCGGCTTGATGCGCTCAGTGAATTAGGCATCGGTCGAGGTGCCAATCACCACCGCGCCGCCATCGACGATTGCCTTCTGCAAATCCTTCGAGGCTTGCGCCATCGACTGGGTTTCCGCCCGCCCAAAAAAGCGGTGCAGGTTGGGCACAAACAGCGCGCCGCCTTCGGCCTGCCGAAGGGCCACCTGCATGGCCAGTTGCGGGTTGTCCAGCCAGGCGGCCTCGCTCACTTCAATGACTGAAGTCATGCGGGCGGGCCCGCGGCCTTGTGCCACCAAAAATGCCAGCGCTTGGACCAGGCTGCGCCTGCCGACGCCGGCCGGTCCCAGCAGCGTCACGTTGCGGCCGTTTGAATGCGACAGCAGGGTCGTCAGGTCATACAGCAGTTTTTCTCGTGGAAACACCGGCGGCAGCACGCCCTTTCGCGCGGCTTCAACCCAGTCGTGGGTGGTCGACCGGCGGCTGACGATGCCCGCTTTCATCAAGGTGGCCAGCGCGGTGGGCGTCACCCCTTTGCGCTGCAGCGGGCCTGCCGTGCTGACGCCCGTTTGCGACAGCGCGCCCAGCAGGTGCTCGCTGGCAATGTAGATCTCGCCGGCCGCCAGCGCGATGGCGCGGCCTTCGTCCAGCACGATGAGCGTTTCATCCGATATCGGCGCGGAGACGTTCTGGTCGGTCAGATAGTTGAAATTGGCCGCGCGGCCCACGCGCGATTTGGCTTGCGCCTCAATTTCGGCTTCCAATTCCGCCGGCTTGAACGAACGTTCGGCAGCTAGATGCTGAATCATGCGATAGGCGGTCGATTGCGGCATGCGTAGCAGCGCAAGCAGCGCAAACTCCGGCATCAGCAGCGGGCGGCCCAGGGTACGCATGAGGTCGCTGGCGCGATTCATGGCTTCGCGCGAAGTGGAATCCAGTAAGTCTTTGTTGAGCGTCGACATGCAATATGAATTCTATCGGGAATTAAGCTGACACTTCCTCTCACTTCCGGCCGTGGAGCCCACCTTGAGGTGGGCTCCACCTATAGTTGGACTACGAGAATCGATCGCGAGCGTAAATGCGCGAAGGCTCGACCGCCGTCCCGCGCTGCACCGATTGCGCAAGCCATTCGCCAAACGTCATGGCAAAGGGCATGCCGTGACCGGAAAATCCCCCGGTGTAGAAGAGCGGGAAATCTGGATGCTTGTCAAAAATCGGATTGTGGTCGGGCGTAAAGCCCATCGTTCCCGACCAGCGCCGCTCCACGCGCAAGTCGCGCATATCGGGAAACAGGCCGGGCAGCACACCTTCGATGCCCGCCTGCACTCGCGCATCGACATCGAAGCCATGCACATCGACATCGCGGCCGGGCGCCAGCGCGCGGCATCCGCCGATGACAATTTCTCCCGTGGGCAACTGTTGCCAGTATTCGCCCGTCTCCGTCACGCCGGCGCCAAAGCCCGCATCAAAAACCGGTGCGCTCGGCACATAGGAGAGCACCTGCCCGCGCACCGGTGTGATCGGCATGCCGGGCAACACGTCACGGGTCCAGGCGTTGACACACGCGCAGATCGCTGAGACAGCCACCCAGCGCCCGGCGGCACCCACACGCATCCGCGGCAGGTCAAACTCGGGCTGCCCCAATATCACACGCGCGCCCAGCCGCTGCGCCGCTCGAACCACCCCAAGCACCAGTCTGCCAGAATGCAACTGTGCCGCGTCGACGATCAGCTTGCCGCCCACAACCCCGTCAGCCAAGGTTGCCCTGGCGTAGGCGCCGATCTCCGCGCGCGTCAGCATGCGCGCGCCGAAGCCATCTTCCGCCATCAGGGTCGCGGTGCGTTCCATCGCGGCAAAGTCCGCGTCATTGAGCGCCAATGTGACATGTCCGTTCGGGCGCAACAGCGCTGCGATGCCTTCGGTCTCAATCATCGCTCGCAGGGCGCGATAGCCTGCCACGGTATCGGCTGTGATCCGGCGCGCCAGCGCGCGGTTGCCCTGATCGGCCAGCACGGCGTATGAAGCGCCCGGGCCGACTACACATAATCCGCCGTTCCGCCCTGTTGCGCCCGCGGCTGGCAGCTCGCGTTCAATCATGACGGCCGTCAGGCCCGCGCGAACCAGGCAATACAACGCGCATGCGCCATGTATCCCGCCGCCTATCACGACGGCGTCGGCTTGTTGCGGCAGTTCGTGATCGTATTGCGGCGCGGGGTCCGGGGCGATTGTGTTGTCAAGCGTTGTTTGCCAGTATGAATTCGGCTGCGAATATTGCATTCCATCATGATATCGCGCAGCACAATGCTTTTGGCGCGACTATTAACGTATTCCGCAAAGACCTGCACTTGTGAGTATCCAAAAGGACGGTTTGCCAAATGCGCTCACTATTTCGAACAAAAAAAACCAAGGCCGCTTTCGTCGTGGTAACCCAGAAGCACGACGACTACCTGCCGATCAGCGCCGACGAGCGTGCCGTCATAAATGCCGTTGGTGTGAGCGTCATTGCTGCGTCACTCTTGAGTGCGGTCATCCTTTGTATGCGATTGCTGTTCGGTGGTTGACATTCGCGCTATCACTAAGTAAAGTGATGCGCACAGAGAAGAGGGACACGTGCGGTACACGCTTTAATGCGATGTCTGATCTCGTTTTGAGCGAGACGACAACATAAGCCCAATTCCCACACGTTGATCACCTCTGATATTCAAAGACGAGCCGGAAGGTTCGTCTTTGTGTTTTTCAGACACGAGCGAAACGCAGCCAACGACCACAGTTGATCGTGCGTTTCCTTGGCAGCGCGATGTGTCATAAGAGCGCGTGGCCAAATAGAGTAGGCCAGCGCGTCGGCAAATCGTTGGTCGGCGCAATCGGACAGCCGCCACGCGCCTCGCAAGACACTATTCCTACAATAACAAAGATGAATCGACGTGACTTTATTCGAGGTTGTGCTGGATTTGCCGCGGCCGCCACCGCACGCGGATTTGGGATATCCAACCTGGTATTTGACGCTCAGATGGCACGCGCGAAGTCGCAAGCACGCGTAACTGCGCCAGCCGCCAATCCAAATGGCCCAAATGCGCCGGAACAGCCTCCGCCAAACAATCGCGATTTGCTTGTGCTTGTCTTCGTGCGCGGCGGGTTGGACGGTTTGAATGTGTGTGTGCCACATAACACAAGCGATGCCGATCGCGGCCGCTATTACAACCAACTTCGGCCAACTCTCAACATTCCTGCGCCCAATTCAAGCGCCACCCGCAAAGCAATCGATCTGGACGGGCGTTTCGGCCTGCATCCAGATGCCGCCCGCGGCGCGCAGGGCGTCAACGTGCCCAACGCCGGCGCCTTCGACACCGGCGGCTTGTATCAACTCTTTCGCAATGGCGATCTGGCCATCGTCAACGCCTGCGGATCGCCGGATATCACCGGATCGCACTTTGACACCGAGTTGTATGTCGATTTTGGCGGCAAAAGCAATCAGGGCGGCTGGGTGGCGCGCTATCTCGACGCCATCGGCGAAGCCAAAGACGCGCTGGCCATTTCGCCGCAAGCCGGCACATCGCCGTCACTGGCATCGTTCAACGGCCGCACGGCCATCGCTGTGCCGGATACCGGGCAGTTTGGCCCGCAGTGGCGCACCGCGGGCTGGATGCCCGACGCCAGCCGCGACGCCATCGTCAATGCGCAACGCGGCATCATGCAACAGATGCTCTCCCGCGGCGGCAACGCGCCGGCATTTGTCGAAGCGCTCGGACGTTCGGCGATGACGGGCTATGACATGCTGCATAGCATGTTTGAAACGGCATACACACCTGCCGCCCCCTATCTCACTGCCCCAACGCACACGCTCGATTATGGGCACTTTGGCAACTCGCTCAAAACCGTGGCGCAGATTGCAAAAACGTCGATTGCCAACCCGCTGCGCGTGGCGACTGTCGATGTGGGCGGCGGTTACGACACGCACGACAACGAAGGCGCGGTCGACTGGAACGGCAACTCCCGATTTCCAAAACTGGTGACCAATCTGTCCACCAATCTGAAGGCGTTTTATGACGATATGAATGCCAGCCCGGAATGGCGCGGACGTTTTGTTGTGGTGGTGCTGAGCGAATTCGGCCGGGTTCTGTATCAGAACAGCAGCGGCGGATGCGATCACGGCAGTGGCAACATCATGCTTGTGCTCGGCAACAAAACAGCCGCAGGCGCCAAAAGCATCAATGGCGGCGCCATCTATGGCGATTGGCCGGGGTTGGCCAAGATGGGCTTTAACGATGGCCTGCAAATCACCAACGATTACCGGCGCACCATCGCCGAAATCTTGTCCAAGCGCATGCTGGTGACAAACGACCAGATCAACAGCACCATCTTTCCTGGCCTCGGGTACAGCACCGGGCTGGGCGTGGCGGCGGCCAAGTGAGCTCAATGCGCAACCACACATGGCTTTCCCCGGCGCTCGCCGGCCTGCTTTCGCTCTCGGCGCTCACTGCCCTTGGCATTTCCCTGGCGCCTTTGCTGCAAGCGTATCTTGCGCCACAGGCGCCGCTGGCGCGCGAGTGGTCGCCCAACGTGCAGGTCGCGGCGCTGTCCGCTCCGGCTCTGCAAAGCCAGCCCGCCATTGGCGTCAACGGAGACCACACAGTCATTGCCTACACCGATTCGCGCAACAGCGCGCCGGATATTTACGCCAGCGTGTTTAGCGGCGGCACGCAGCTGGCCGACAACCGCGTGAGCAACCTCAACCCCGGCATCACGACAGACCCAAGCGGGCATGCTGCTGTGGCGGTGGAAGCCTCCGGGCGCGCGTTTGTCGCATATTCCGATTTTGACCGGATTGTGCTGGCGCGCTATGAACCCGACAGCAACACCTGGTTCTCGCGCACGCTGGTCAGTTCCAACACCGGCTGGACCGGCGTCGCGCGCGCGCCGAGCATGGCCAGCGACGGGAACGGCGTGCTGCTAATCGCCTGGGAAGATTATCGCAACGCCACAGAAGCGATGCGTTCGGCGGATATTTACGCGAGGAAGTGCGACGGCGCCACGCTGACCTGCGGGAGCGAAATCAAACTCAATACCGATTCGGACGGCGCCGGACAGCGCCAGCCGCGCGTTGCGCTGCGCGGCAGCACGGCGGTTGTGGTCTGGGAAGATCATCGCGAACTCGGCGGCGAGGCGCCGCGCATCTACGCCCGAATCAGCGGCAACGCCGGAGACACCTGGGCGGCCGATGCGCGCGTTAACAAAGACGTATCTGGAGCCATGCCGCTTGACGCAACCGACTCGGCGCGCAATCCGGCGGTGACAGTTGCAACCGACGGTGGAGTATTCGCCGCATGGGAGGCGGCGGCCAGCACCACCTCTCAAAGCGACATTGTGGCCGCGCGCTGGGATGGCGCAACCTGGAGCACGCCAACACGCGTTGACTCGGGCGCGGCTGGCACGCGCGCGACCCAGCCCGCCATGGCCAGCAGCGACGCCGGCGTGTTTACGGCCTGGACCGACTTCCGCAGCGGCTCGCGCAACCCGGATATCTTTGCTGCGCGCTGGTCGGGCAGCGCCTGGGTGGAATCTCGAGTCACCTCGCACCTCGCACCGCAAAGTAACGTCGCGCTTGGCGCAAACGGAGCGAGCGTCAAGGCCGTCTGGGAAGATGAGCGCAACGGCTCGCAGGATGTTTTCAGCGCGGACTGGAACGGCAATGCCTGGGTCAACGAGGCGCGCGTCAACGATACCGCCATGCGCAGCACGGCACAGCTCATTCCTTCGCTCGAACTGGGGCCAGAGGGCGTTACGGCGGCGTTCATCGACATGCGCGACGGATCTCCACAGGCATGGTTGGCGCGACTTGATCCTGCGTCGCAGATCCCGGCATGGCTGCCCGTTCAGTCACTGCCCACCGGCGCAGATACCGGCGAGGTGGTTGTTGCCACAGCGCCCGATATTGCGATGGGCAGCGGCGGCTCGCTGCACACGAGCTGGGCCCAGTGGAAAAGCGGCGAGGGCGTGGCGATCATGCATGCCACGCTCACCGCTGGAGGCTGGTCAGAACCCACCAACGTCTCTGCTGGAACAGGAGAAACCAACAAGAACGATATCGATCTGAGCACGCAGCCCGGTCTGGCTACCGTCACCTGGGTGAGTTATGGAGCCAATAACCAACATCAAATTTACGCCGCATGGATGGAAAATGGCGTGTGGTCGGCGCCAGTAACAGTGCGATCCGCGCCGGGCTC
>JANMNW010000110.1:0-16588 GCA_031368515.1 Chloroflexota bacterium | reverse complement strand
GTTGCGCGCGATGTGCGATCTCGGTGAAAAGGAGTCTCGGTAGATTGAGGAGTCGCGCCCAATTTCAGCTAGGCTCGTAGCCTTGCTGGCGTTTTCAGGCAGCGACTTTTGCATTTGCTTTCGCCGATCTGGCCACGTCGGACCAGGCGATTTCATCCACACGCAGCAGGTCTGTCGTGATGTATTCGTTCAACTCACCAAGAGTGGTGATGATATCCGCGGGGTTGTCGGCTTCCCACAGGCAAAAGGCCATATCGGATCGGCCGTGTGTGAACGGATTCCACGTGGTCTGACAGCGCGCCGGCGTTCTGCCTTGCTCCATGGACAGCGCAAGGCCAGGTGCCATTTCGCCCAGCTTCTTCCAGGTTGCTTCCCCACCTTTTTTGTATGTGTGCACAGCGATGTATTTGTTCATTTTTATCTCCTGATTTGCGTAATTCGGTTGTCGATCGCTTCGACAGTTAGCGGGCCCGCCAAGTGCTGAGGTGTAAGAGGTATCGTAGCGAGTGCATGCGCTTGAAAGCTGCACTTTCCTGACAACGTGCGAAACGAGAGTGCGCCCCTCTTGAGTCACGAACGCTTGGACGACACGGCTGGTTGATCAAGCATCTTTGACTGACCTTGTTGCAAGCGCAATCGTCGCTCCCAACTGCCGCAGGAGACCGAAATCGTCAAACAACCATTCGAACTCAACAATCTTGCCGCCGGCGATGCGCAAGAACCAGATGCCAGTGGTTGTCCATGGCCTGCCCGTGGCCGGGAGGCCGGACCACGCGCCACTGTGGATGCCGCTGGCGCGCAGCCGGCACCATACCCGGTTGTCAGCCGCGATCAGATCGACCATCTCCATGCGATGACTCGTCCAAACGGCGTCAATTGTGGAAAACCAGCTCTGAATCTCAACGGCCCAGCCTGGTGAAAACACCGCATCCAATCCGGCGACGTCGTGCCGGTTGATGGCGTCGAGCCCACGGAAGGCCAGATCTTTGTTCTGTTCGGCAGACATGCCGCCGCTCCTTGCAGATCGACAATCCATGTGCGTGGCAGTTGGGTCACACGCCGCGATCGCGCACTCGTCATAACAGGACTATGAGCGGAAAAGTTGCACTTTTCTGACAACCACGCCATACCTGGTCGGCGGACTAGTACAAGGCAACCGCACAGTCATATGATTGCTATGAACCGAGCGCGACGCAGCTTGCACAAAAAGGGGCGTCTATGTCAAACTCAACGACTGACGTTATCACCACTTTTGGCGCGATGCTGAGATTCCTGCGGCGTCAGGCACGGTTGACCCAGCAGGAATTGGGTATCGCCGTTGGTTATTCCGAGAGCTATATCACGCGATTGGAAAGCGATACACGCGCGCCGGTGCCCAGCATGGTTGAAGCACGGTTTGTTGACGCGCTTAGCCTGCATAACGAGCCGCAATTGGCCGATCGCCTGATCGCGTTGGCCAAAGCCGCGCATTCCACCGATCCATCGCACCCGCGCGTTGCTAAGGTCATGCCGCACACCAACCTGCGGCCGCATCTGACCCGATTTATCGGACGCGGGCGGGAGTTGATGGAAGTTCGGCGGCTGGTCACGAGCCATCGCCTGATTACGCTGACCGGCTCGGGCGGCGTGGGCAAGACGCGCCTGTCGCAGGAGGCGGTGGAGGGTCTGCTCGATCACTTCGCCGATGGCGTGTGGCTGATTGAACTGGCGCCGCTCAACGACCCGGCGCTGGTGATCCGCGCGCTGGCCACGGTGCTCAAGCTGCCCAACCAGATGGCGACCGTGTCGGTCGATGCGCTGAGCGTGCATCTGGCCAGCAAACACGAGCTGCTGATTTTCGACAACTGCGAGCATGTCATTCAAGTTTGCGCCGAGCTTGTGGAAGCGTTGCTCCTCGCCTGCCCGCAGTTGAGCGTTCTGGCCACCAGCCGCGAAGCGCTGCATGTTCCGGGCGAAACGACCTGGTGCGTGCCGTCGCTGGACAGCGGCGAGAGCGCGGGGCTGTTTGCCGATCGCGCGCTGGCTGTGCGGCCGGAATTTGCCATCACCAGCCAAAACGAGGCTGTGATGGCGGCGATCGGACAGCGGCTGGATGGCATTCCGCTGGCGATCGAGCTGGCGGCATCGCGGCTGAACGGCATGTCGTTGGAGCAACTGGCCGCGCGCCTGGACGACCGCTTTCAACTGCTCTCCGGAGGCATGCGCACGGCGTTGCCGCGCCATCAGACGCTGCGCGCGCTGATCGATTGGAGCCACAACCTGCTCACCGACCAGGAGCGCGTGTTGTTCCGGCGGCTGGCGGTATTTGCTGGCGGCTGGACCGCCGCCGCGGCCGAAAGGGTATGCGCATTCGGCCGAACTGACCCACACTCGCGCGCCGAACTGTATGCGCCAAATGTGCTGCCATTGTTGCTGAACTTGGTGGCCAAATCGTTGGTGCTGGTGGAAGAACACAACGGCGCGACGCGTTACAAGATGCTGGAGACGATCCGCGAGTATGCGCTGGAAACGCTTACGGCGTGTGGCGAACTAGACGAGTTGCGCAACGCGCACGCACGGTATTTCTTGGACTTGGTGAAAAGCACGGCCCCGCGCGCAATGCGCGAGAGCGGGTCGCCGTTGCAGTTTGTGCTGGGCGCGGAATCGGATGTGTGGGGAAAGCAGTTGTTGTCCGACAACGACAATCTGCGCAGCGCGCTGGCCTGGAGTTTTCGCGGCGCGGGCGAACGCGGTATCGGCATACACCTGGCATTATGGCTTTCGGGCTTTTGGTCGATCTACGGCGCCTATCTGGAAGCGGCGGAGTGGCTGGTGGTGGCGCTGGCGCAGCTGGACGATTCGTCCAATTCCGAAACACGTGCGCAGCTGTTGATTGCCCTGATCGAAACGGCAAATCTCACCGGCCAGTATCGGCGCGCCGACGTTTATGGAGAGCAAGCGCTGGCGGTGTGCCGCAGGACGAATCAGCGCTTCAACCTGATGCGCGCGCTGCAAATGTGCGCGGGCGATTGGATGCATCGACACGGAGACTACGCACAAGCTCAATGCCTCGTGGAAGAATGGCTGGCCATAGCGCGCGAGTTAGGCGACGTCCGGCATGAAGGCGTGGCCCAATTCTGGCTGGGGATCATTGCGATGAATTTGCGCGACTTCGACCGCGCGTTGCATCATCATGCTGAGAGCCTGCGCGTGACGCCAGTCGACGAAGTCGGCACCCGGCGCGTGGCTGAGTTCTACCAGGCCGTGGTGTGGTGGCTTATGGGTGATGAGGCCCGCGCGCTGGCGCAGTGCGAATCGTCGCTGGCGCACTTTCGCGAGACCGGTTTTGTACTCGGCACTGCCACGGCATTGCACACGATCGGCGATATCGCGCTTTTTCGCGGCGATCTGGAGCGCGCGCGCGACAGTTACATCGAAAGCCTGCGTCTGCAGTATCCGCGTAACACACGGCAGCGCATGGTCTGGCCGCTGGCCGGGTTGGCGGCCTTTCTGGCGGACGCCAGGCGGCCAGCTGCCGCGCTCACGCTGTGGGAAGCGGCCAACACGTTGCGCGCATCGGTCGCTTCTTCGGACTACACAATGAGCCACGCGGGCTATGTTTGTCACATCGACTCCGCGCGCGGGGCGTTGTGCCCGTCCGATTGCGAGTCAGCCGAGCGCCTTGGCAAATCCATGGGCTTTGACCAGATGGTGGCTTACGCGCTGGCTGAGTGCGGCTAGATCCGCATAACGCGGATTTGTCGAACCGGTTATTTTCGGTTGAGACGGGTGTGCAGTAAGGCCCCCGCCGGACGGGCACATGGAACGGCCACAATCTTGTCACCGACGGGCGCAGTGAAAGCCGGACATCGCACCGGCTCAATGATCATTCTGGCTGTGCTTACTCGCGCCCCCGCCAGTAGTCCGACCAGCGCCGCTGCTATTGGGATAACCCGTGCGATCAAATGCTTGTTCATGGCTTGCCTCCGCGCATCTGTTGTAGCAGTCGGCGACGACGCACAGTTGCACATTTCTGACAGTGGCAAGAGCTCGGCGCTATTGTCAGGAAAGTGCAACTTTGTCGGGCGGGAGGCGCTTACCCTGTGTCTCAAGTTGATGCGCGCCGATGTGGCGCGAGCCGTGATGAGACATGCCCGCGACAAGTTCCGCGCCTTTGCACTTTGACCTTTACTATGACTTTCGCAACCCGGCGCCTTGGCAACGGTCGTATACCAAGGTTTACAGCGAAACACTGGATCAGATCGCCTGGGCCGATCAGAATGGCTTCGACAACGTCTGGCTCTCGGAGCACCATTTGTGCGACGACGGCTATGCGCCCTCGGTGCTGCCTATCGCGGCGGCCATCGCCGCGCGCACGCGCAATATCCGCATCGGCACGGCGGTAATGCTGCTGCCGTTTCACAACCCGATTCGCTTGGCCGAAGACGCGGCCACGGTTGACGTGATTTCGGGCGGCCGCTTTGAGCTGGGCGTGGGCGTCGGCTATCGGGTGGGGGAGTTCGAGAGCTTTGCGGTGCCCAAAGCCGAGCGGGGCAAGCGCACGAGCGAAGCGCTGGAGATCATCCGGCGGCTGCTGGATGGCGAAGCCCTGACCTACAAGAGCAAATACTTCGAGATCAACAAGGCCAAGATCGCGCCACCCTCGGCGCTGTTTGAGCCAGGGAGCGAAAGGCGGCGTGAACTCAAGCATCATGGGAACTGTTGACGACCGGCATACCGGTTCTGATAACGCTTTTTGCCTGTCTTCTACCGCTGGTGAAGCCTAAAACGAATGAGTCCGCAATCAACCTTCAGCCATCAAACAGGAGACAAATCATGACTCAGACCCACGCATTCGACATGACAACGATCAAGCTCGGGCTCGCGCGCGCGATTGCGCTCGGCGCGGTGGCTCTGATGATGGCGGCGGCCATCCGCGCCTTCGTCAACAGCGCACCAACGCGCGTGATGTCGATCGACGCGCCGCCGCCGCCGACCATCGACCCGTGCAACCCCAACCGCCTAGGCGGCGTATGGTTTCCAATTCAGGTCGAGGCTGAGTTTGCCGAGCGCTGCGCGAAGTAAGTGACGCACAAAAGATGCTATTTCTCTGAGGCTGGAATCCATTTCATCCTAACAGGTACATATCTATGACAAGACGATGACCGAGTGGTTAGCTTCAGGGAATGCGCGGAGTTGGTACAGATAAACAACTCGACGAGCGTCGAAGACGCGGGTTGTCAATGGCGGCAGATGGCGAGAGCAGCCAGGCAATCGCGAAGGCTCTAGGCGTCACGGCGCGAACGGTGAGACGTTGGATATTTGAGGCAAAGCAGGAACCATCACAAGTCCACTAGTCACGCGGTAGAAATTGCAGCCTGGACGTGCAACAACTTGAGATACTGAAGTCGGAGCTGCACAAAGGTGCACTGACACATGGATACAAAGACGACTACTGGTCTTGTCAGCGTATCGCCAAACTCATCAGCGACCGATTATGCACGGGCATTAGCGGAATGGATGCAGGTGGAATGGCCGCGGATAAGAAAAGCAATGCGAAAGAGGCGCAACAGGACTGCCGATGTAAAGCGACTGACTGGTGCACACAAGCGGCTCGAGATCCACGACTTTCCGAAAGCGGCACCTGAAGTGAAACCCACCGAAGGCGTACGGGCACAGTTGGACGAATACATGGCGAGCAAAACGATACGCACCGCGAATGATCTGAAGAATGAAGTGCGCTAAGCGTGAATGCGAACGCGCAACAGCCAGAAGCGTCTATGGGCATGCATCGCGCAATCTGAGCTCCTTTAATCTCTCCAGTTACCCGTGAATTACTGCGGACATGATTTCGTCAAAGATCTGTAGCCGCCTCGAAGAAGCCGTGCAAGTGATTAAGGGGTTTTTTGGGGAGGGCTCTTTTGACTTTGCGGGCAAATACTACCAAGTGCGCGGACTAGAAGGCATTCCCAAGCCGTTGCAGAAACCTCATCCGCCCATCAGGATTGGCGGGGGAAGCCGCCGTATTTTGTCATTTGCCGCGCGTGAGGCGGACATTGTGAGCTTCAATATCCGAACCACGCGCGATGGCGGCTTTGATATGTCAAGTCTTTCCGCCGAGGCGACCGATCAGAAACTGCAATGGGTGCGAGAGGCGGCGGGGAATAGGTTTGATTCGCTCGAACTCAATGTTCTTGTCACAACGGTGATCGTCACCGAAAAACGCACCCAGGCCGCTCGAGATCATTTAAGGCAGGAGAACTTGCCGTACGACGATACGAGCGTCAAACAATGGATTGAGTCGCCATCAGTATTAGTTGGCACGGTAGATCAGATTGTCGAAACACTGCGCCATCGCCGCGAGAAATATGGCTTTTCATACGTTTCGGTTTTTGAGCCGATGGAGCCATTTGTCCCGGTGATCGAGCGGCTGGCCGGAATATAGAACAAGCCGGCATTTTGAGCGCTGGCAGCCACGGGGCCAAGGAAAGCCCGGTGCCGCAGCCATGCATTTGTCAGCACAGGAGGTTGTTATGGCCGTTTACGTACTCATCAGTGCCACGTCGTTGCCCGACAAGTGGCACGAGGCGCCGGTGGCGGCGCAGAAGAGCATCGCCTATCTCGCCAGCAATAGCACCTATCGCGGCAGCTACGAGATTCTGCGGCCGGCCAACGGGCCAAACAGCCGCTACTACTGGCTATGCCGCTACGCGTCCTATGCCGATTACGAGCACGACAGCACGTTGCGCGGCAATGACGCGGGTTGGGCCGAGGTGTGGAAGGACATTGATGCCACCACCGATGTGCCCAACATCACCTCGCAGACGTTAAACGTGCTGTAACCCACCCGTTTTGTCGCGCTCTTAACGCTTGACC
This sequence comes from Chloroflexota bacterium, assembly GCA_031368515.1. GTDB lineage: Bacteria > Chloroflexota > Anaerolineae > J036 > Brachytrichaceae > CANJQH01. Next base: position 9,733 of record JANMNW010000110.1, on the reverse strand, counting down.
GGCACAACCGACGTGTCGCCCGACACGTGCACCACGCTGGCAAACACCCAGGCTGTGTTCTGGTCGGTTTGCACTTGCCACCAACGACCGTCGGTGCTGCGCCCGACGATGGCCGCCGTTTCGAGTTCATACATCTGTCCAAGCACTTCGAAACCGGTGCCCGGGCCGGTGCGCAAATTGACCACATCGCCCGCCGGCACGTTGAGCCGCGCGGCGTTCGCTAGTGCGGGCGTGCTTGCAGTCAGCGCGCCGTTCACAATCCGCACCACCTCGGCCTTGACCCAACCTGGCGCACCGGTGTCCGGCAGGCCAATATTGAGCCATTCGCCATCCAGGCTGCGGCCCAGAATCTGCGCGCTTTGCCCGCCAACCATGCGCGTGATCGGATTAAAGCGCACGCCAGGCCCGGATCGCACATTCACCACGTCGCCGTGTGGCACGCGCATGGTGCGTTGGCCGTTGTCGACACTCAACTCAGCCGCAAGGCGCGACGATGCTGTGTTGGTCAGCAGTTGCGTCGCGGACATAGCCACAGACGGCGCCGGCAGCGGCTGCTGCACGGGCGCGCTGGAGATCATCGCGATGCTTGCGGGCAGCTTGGCCGCGGTGCTGCCGGGAGCCTGGTTGGCTTCGATCTTTTCACTGCCGCTGCCTTGCAGCGTCTTTGCAAAGTAGCAGGTGTTGAAATCGGCGCCGACCACCACCGTGAAGCGCGGGCCGGTTGCGTCGGGCTTGTCGACGATGTTGTCCGCCTTGATGTCGAACGTTCGTTGCAACACGGGCAGCGCGCTGCCTTTCTTGGTGCTGGTGTGATCAAACACGACCGACTTGGCATACGGTTGGTCTGCGGGCTTGACCGATGTCACGACAAAGCCAACTTCCTTCAAGCGATCGGCCGCCGCCGCGATGAAGCCGCTGTCGTTAGTGCCGTTGAGGATGGCGATCGGCACGCCTTCGTTGGCGCGCTGGTTGAGCGCGACGGTGAGCGCCTTTTGCACATATTGCTGACGATTGAGGCCGGGCTCCGGCGCGCCTTCCAATGCCGCGCCGTTGGCATCGTAGCCGACGAGATAACGGCTGCGAATGACCGTGTCGCCGAGCCTGTCGATCATGCTGGCAAAGCGCAGGATGGTCTCCAGCGTCATGTCCGTTTCGACATCGCCTTTGAGCTTGCCATACAGTTCGGTCAGCCGGCTCAGCGAGCCGACTTGCTTGGCTTTGGCCAGCAGCGCGCGGACCACGCGCTGTTCACGGCGGCCGCGATCGACATCGCCGCCCGGCACGCCGTAGCGCGCGCGCACGAACGCCAGCGACTGCAGGCCATCGAGCGAATACACGCCGGGCTTGGGTATGTTGATCTCGGTGCGCGGCACTTTTGAGCCGACCGGCCAGACTTCGCCGGTGAAAGTGTCGGTCCAGGCGGCGCGCACGATGTTCACATCGCCCAGGTAGTACGGATCGCGCGGGAACGCGTGCTGCAGCGGGCAGGTGGCGATCACATCGATGCCGCCAAATGTGTCGACCGCGTGCACCACGCTGGTGAAGTTGACCAGGGCGTAGTTTGAAATCTCAATGCCAAAGTTGTAGCGGATGGTTTTTTTGAACAGATCCGCGCCGCCGATGCCAAAGGCGGTGTTGACTTTTTGCACGCCCACGCCGGGAATAAACGCGCGCGTGTCACGCGGGATGGACAGCAAGGTCACCGCCGGCATATCCGTGTTGATACTGGCGATGATGATGACATCCGTGTTGTTATAGCTCTTGCTTGGCCGCTTGTCCGCACCCAGCAGCGCGATGTTGACGGTGCCGGCCGGGAACTCGATCAACTTGGCCTGCGGGGGAACGACTTCCGGGGCTGGGTCTTGAGCGGCAGGGGCGCCAACGCGCTCGACGGATGGGGCGGCGGCGCGCGCGTGTCTGGCAACCTCGGTCGCGGCGATGCTCGTTGCGAGCAGTGCTGCGGCAATCGTGCGGAAGTGTCGGGCGTGTTTCATGATGACGATAAAATAGTGCGACGCTGCAAATTTTCCCTTCGTGTTTTCTATTTGTTTTCTTGTGATATGTCAACAAAACTCAGCCCTGCGGCGGAAAGATACCCGCTAGGTCCTACGACCGTGGATGTAAGGTCTATGCGCTTCCTCAAAAGCGCTGCAAGCGATGGCCGACCGGAGGCCGTGCCGCTTCAGGGGTGGGCGCTAGCGCAGGGCACATTTATCGCCGAGGACGACTTCGAAGGCCGCCCGATTTTGTCGCGCGGAGTCTGGCGGCGCGTGAACGCCGACGAGGTGATCTGGGAACAGGCATCTTCCATCGACAAAGGCAGCAACTGGGAGCTGAACTGGCACATGCGCTTTGAGCGAATCAAGGGCTAAGCTGGCATTGACAAATCCAGCGCGTTCGGCGACGCTTGTGCTCCATCCATGAGCAAACGCGTCATCATTGCCGGCCTGATGCACGAAACACATTCCTTTGTGCCCGGGCGCACCACGCTGGAGCACTTTCGCACGCTGCGCGGCGAAGACCTGTGGCGCGAAGACGGCGACGCCTCGTGCCTGGCCGGCGGCTTGCTGGCCGCACGAGAATGCGCCTGGCAGGTGCTGCCCGCCAGCAACATGGTCGCCGATCCGGCCGGTGTCGTTGCCGACGAAGTGGTCGAGACCTGGTGGCGCGCGTTCGCTGAAGTGGCTGGGCGTGAGGGCGCCGCCGGCATCGACGGCATCTGGCTCAACATGCACGGCGCGATGGTGAGTGAGAGCTATCCGGATGTTGAGGGCGAGTTGCTGCGCCGCATGCGCGCGCTGCCGGCCTGCGCTGATGTGCCGATCGGCGGCGTGCTGGATCTGCACGGCAACTTCACCGCTCAGATGGCCGAACACAGCAACGCGTTTGTGGCGTATCGCAAAAATCCGCATACCGATGGCAAGGAGATGGCGGCGCATTCGGCGCGCCTGCTCGACCATCTGATGCGCAGCGGCCGCCGCGCCGTGACCGTGTGGGAGCGCCCGCCGTTGATCCTGCCGCCTGTGGGGACCGGCACCGCGGCCGAGCCAATGTCGCTGCTGGAGGCGCGCGCGCGGGAGATCGAAGCCGCGCACCCTGACATTCTCTCGGTCAATGTGTTTGGCGGCTTTGCCTATGCCGACATGCCGGACACCGGCGTCAGCTTTTGGGCGGTGACTGTGGGTGATGTTGGGCAGGCGCGACTGCAGCTCCAAACGCTCAGCGAGATTGCGATGCGATTCCGTGAGCATGCGCTGCCCAGCGGATTGACGCTGGAAGAAGCGCTGAATCGCGCGCAGCAGCATGCGCAGGGTCCGATCCTGATCGTCGAGCCGGCCGACAACATCGGCGGCGGTGCGCCGGGCGATCTGACCCTCGTGTTGCAGGGTTTGCTTGAGCGCGGCATTCAAAACGCCGGCGTGGCGATTGCCGATGCCGAAGCCGTGCGCGAACTGTGGGCGCTTGCGCCGGGCCAGCGCGCGCGCGTGCGCATCGGCGGCAAGAGCGGCGTGGTTGGCGCGCAAATGCTGGAGCTGGATGTTGAGCTGATTTCGCGCAGCGACGGCCGATTTACGCTTGAAGATGCGCACAGCCACATGGCGGTCAACGGCATGCATTGGGACATGGGCCCGAGCGTGGTGGTGCGTTGTCAGGGCGTCGTCATCTTGCTCAGCTCGGTCAAGATGGCGCCGATGGATCTGGCTGTGTGGCGCAGCCAGGGCGTGAACCCGGAAGCGTTGTTTGTGATCAATGTCAAAGCCGCGGTGGCGCATCGCCAAGCTTATGATCCGATCGCCAAAGCCAGTTACTTTGTCAACACGCCAGGGCCCTGCGCCAACGATGTGCGCATGCTCCCGTATGCACGTGTGCGCCGGCCCGTGTATCCACTCGACGAGATAGGCGCATGACCCGCAAAATCGCCGCCCTGTGCACGACCTATTATCCATGGTCGCATGCCGATGTGATCGTCACGCGCTGGCTCGATCCGCATCCGCATGATGCGGTAGTGGGGTTTCGTCCCCAATCGCGCATCGCATCGTTATTTGTCGCACAACTGCCTCCCGGCGATCCGCCGCCGGCCGATTGGTTCAGTGTGCCGCCCAGTGTCAGGCCCGATCGCTACGATCCAAGTTTCGATATCTCGCGCGCCGTGGCCGCGCGCTATGGCGTGCCGGCGTTTGGCGGCATTCGCGAGGCGCTGACGCTGGGCACGGAAGCGCTGGCGGTCGATGCCGTGTTGTTAATCGGCGAGCACGGCGAGTTCCCGATCAACGCATACGGCCAGAAGCTGTATCCGCGCAAAGAGATGTGGGACGAAGTGCTTGCGGTGTTTCGCGCGAGCGGGTGGGTGGCGCCGGTGTTTGTCGACAAGCATTTGTCGTGGAACATGGAGTGGGTGCGCGACATGGTGCGCGAAGCGCGCGCATTGAATATCCCGCTCTTTGCCGGGTCAAGCATTCCGATCACCGGTCCCAAGCACGATCTTGCTGTGCTGCCGGGAGCGGACATCGCCGAATCGATCGGCCTGTATTACGTCGGCGCGGAGACGTATGGCATTCACAGCATGGAGTTTGTGCAATCGCTGATCGAGCGCCGCGCCGGCGGCGAGAGCGGCATCGCGGCGATTACGGCGTATGAAGGCGATGCGGTGTGGCGCGCGCTTGATGGCGGGGCCTGGTCGCGCGAGCTGTTTGACGCGGTGCTGGCTGCGTGCCCGCTAAAAGCCGCCGGCGATGTGCGCGCCAATTGCGCGGCGAGCGGCGTTGCGCCTGTGGCGCTGGCGGCCGAACATGCCGATGGACATGTGCAAACTCATGTGATGCTGTACGGGCATATCGAAGCATTCGCGGCTGGATTACGGCTGCGCGATGGCCCGCGACCCATCGTGACGTATTGCGACACAAGCGACAGCGGCGTGTTTGTGATCAACTTTGCGCACCTGTGCCGCGAGATCGACCGGTTCTTTGCAAGCGGGCGCGCGCCAGTGCCGATCGAGCGCAATCTGCTCACCACATTGGAAGTGGCGATGCAGATGCGCGCGCTTAAAGATGCGCCCGGCCGGCGCATCGAGACTCCAGAGCTGCGCATCGCGTATTAAGTGTGTAAGCCGCAACCATCGATAGAAACGCTTGCGCAGCAAAAGCGGTTCTTTCGATTGAATCAGATCAGCCCGCTCAGCGCGATCGGCGAAATGCGGGTCGATTTGGCTTGCGCCAGGCCATCCTGCGCGGCCGACAAAATGAGCTGGTCCAGCGCCGCGCCCGGTTCAAGCATGGCTATGCGGCCGGGGTTGAACAGGGCGCTTCACACGCCGCGTCCACCATCGCCAGCACATTTTCGGCCGGCACGTCCTGCATGATCGTGTGCACGGCGGCGAGCATGTAGCCGCCACCCGGCGCGAGCGCGTCGATCACCCGGCGCACTTCGCGCCGCACCTCGGCGGGCGTGCCGTGCGGCAATATGTGATGCGTGTCGATCGCGCCGCAGAACGTGAGCCGTTCGCCAAAGCGGCGCTTGAGGGCGGCCAGATCGCCGATGCGGCCGGCCGAGGTCTGAATCGGGTTCAGGATGTCGACGCCTATTTCGATGAAGTCGTGGATCAGGTCGAATACATCGCCGTCGGTGTGGAAGAAGATTTTGGCCTTGGTGCGCTCTATGATGAAGGCGATGAAATCGGCGTGGATGGGTTTCAGCATGCGCCGGTACATGCGAGGCGAAATCATCAGGCTGGATTGCGTGCCCAGATCGTCGCCGATCTTGACGATGTCCAGCGCGTCGCCGCACTCGCGCAGAAAGTGGCCCATCAGCTGTTTGCACAACCCGGCGATTTTGCGCAGCAGCGCTTCGGCGAATTCCGGGTCGCTGGCCATGTTGCCCAGAAAGGTGGCCATGCCCTGCATGGCGTGCGCGCGCTCAAAGGGGAACAGCAGCCAGGGCGTGCCCATCGAGGCAAACTGGTTGCTCGCGCGCAGCCGTTGCGCTCCGGCCCGCACATGCGCCACGCGCGACGGGTCGTCCATATCCGGCCACGGGTAGCGCTCGATGTCGTCGATGCCGCGCGCCTCGGCCAGCGGATGCACACCCGGATACCAGACGCCGGACTCGATCTCCTTTTGACCGCTGCCCCAATCGTCGATGAAGGGGTCGTGCGGCGGGCGGCCGCGGTTGTGCCGGTAAGTCTCGGCTGGAAAGTGGTCGAGCACGCCGCGCACGTCGACGCGCAGGCGTTCGAGTGTGGCTTCGTCCAGCAGCGCGGTGCCCAGCTCCGGCCAGTCGTAGATATAGTCGTCGGGCGCGGTGATGCCGAGTGTTTGCTTGAGGCGCTGATAGACCGGCATCTTCATGCCGGTGGCGTTGCTGGCGCCGATGATGATCGGCACGCGGTCGGTCGGTTGGTGGTCGAGGCAGGCGAGCACGCGTTCGCGCGAGGTCATGGCCATGCGACGTTGATACGCGAACTCCGCCCGCGCCTCACCGGCCGGGTGGCCAGGGCGGGGTGGGTTTGCGCGACAATTCGCGCATGACACATCAGCGTATCGGCATCCTGCATCCCGGCGATATGGGCATTTCCATCGCGGTCTCGGCCAAAAACGGCGGCCACGACGTGCGATGGGCGTCCGAAGGCCGCAGCGCGCAAACGCGCGCCCGCGCTGAAGCGCACGGCCTGCGCGACGCCCACTCGCTTGCGGCATTGTGCGCGGACAGCGATGTGATCGTCAGCGTGTGCCCGCCGCATGCGGCCGAAGACTTGGCGCGTGCCGTGCTGGCGGCCGGCTTCAGCGGCACGTTTGTCGATGCCAACGCCATCGCGCCCGAGCGCGCGCGGCGCATCGCCGACACGATGGCGTCGGCGGGCGTCGATGTTGTCGATGGCGGCATCATCGGCGGGCCGGCCTGGAAGCCGAAGAGCACATGGCTGTATCTTTCCGGCAAGCGCGCTGCTGCAATCGCCGCACTGTTTAGCGCCGGACCCTTGGAAACCCAGGTTCTGGGTGACGACATCGGCGCGGCCTCGGCGCTCAAGATGTGCTACGCCGCCTATACCAAAGGCAGCACCGCCCTGTTGTGCGCGGTGCTGGCTGCGGCCGATCAGCTAAATGTGCGCGACGCGCTGAACGCCCAGTGGTCGCGCGACAGCGCCGGGTCCGATCTGCAAAACGTCAGGCGGGTGCAGGGCGTCACCGCCAAGGCCTGGCGATTTTCAGGCGAGATGCGCGAAATTGCAGCGACCTTTCGCGCAGCGGGTTTGCCCGGCGCGTTTCATGACGCCGCGGCCGAGATCTACGATCGCATCGCGCCGTTCAAAGGCACCGATGGCGCGCCGGCGCTTGAGGATGTGCTGCGCGCGCTGCTGAGCAAGCGACGGGATTAGCCAGAATTGCATCGCTACACTACGATATCCGGCATGAGCACCGATCAATCGCTGTTTGCGATTCCAAAGAACATTCACACGCACTGGGCCAGCCCGGAAAACTGGCGGGGTGAAAAGGGCGCTGCCGCAAAGATGGGCGGCGGGCGCAAAGGCTCGGCCTGGTTTGAGCTGAAAGCGGGAGCGCAACGCACGCTGGCTGACGTGTCCGGCCACAGCGGCACCGTGCGCCGCATCTGGATCACCATTCGCGACCGCAGTCCGGCCATGCTGCGCAGCGTCCGGCTGGATATGTATTGGGATGGCGCGGCAACGCCGGCGGTGTCGGTTCCGATCGGAGATTTCTTCGGTCACGCGCTTGGCCGTTGCGTGGCGTTTGAATCGGCGTTGTTGAGCAGCCCGGAAGGGCGCAGCTTCAACTGCAACATCCCGATGCCGTTTCGCAGCGGCATGAAGATCGTCGCGACCAACGAATCACCTGTCGATCTGTCGATGTTCTTTTACGACGTCGATTACACGCTGGGCGACGCGCACGACGCCGACACGCTCTACTTTCATGCTTGCTGGCAACGGCAAAACCCCACCACGCATCAGCGCGATTTCGAAGTGCTGCCGCGCGTGAGTGGGCGCGGGCGCTTTCTCGGCATGCACGCCGGCGTGGCTGCCGACACCCAGCGCTACGCCGATTCATGGTGGGGCGAAGGCGAGGTGAAAATGCATCTGGACGGCGACACCGACTTGCCCACGCTGGCCGGCACCGGCGTCGAAGACTATGTCGGCAACGGCTGGGCGGGCAACACCGATGTGACGTACGCGCACGCCTATCAAGGCTTTCCCCTCAACGACATCGCTGCCAACCGCTTCGCCTTTTACCGCTTTCACATCCCCGATCCGGTTTACTTTTACAGCGACATTCGCGTTGCGGTGCAGCAGATCGGCGCGGCTTGGGTGAAATCCTGGGTCGACAACATGCGCGCGCTGGGCACACCCATTCTGGACACAAGCATGGCGCCGATCGATTTGTCGAAGCACGAGACGATCGGCTTGTTCGAGCGCGAAGACGATTGGTCGAGCTGCGCGTATTTCTATCTCGATCGCCCGGAGAACGGCTTGCCGCCGTTAGCGCCGGTGGCGCAACGCATTCCACAGGAGTGACGCATGACCGGTGTGCCTGCAAAAGACCGCGCGTCGATCGACGCCAGCATATCCGGCGGCGAGCCGTATGCGCTCGGCCCGGATTCGCAGCCGCAAGACGGTGTGCCGCGCGGCGTGATCACGCAGCATCGCTGGGAGGCGTCGAACATCTACCCCGGAACCGGCCGCGATTACTGGCTGTATGTGCCGCAGCAATACGACGGCAATCAGACGGCGTGCCTAATGGTGTTTCAGGACGGCTACGCCTATCTGGGCGAGCAGGTTAACGCGCCGATTGTGTTCGACAATCTGATTCACCGGGGCGAGATGCCGGTGACGGCCGGGTTGTTTGTCAACGCCGGCGACAATGGGCCGGGCGCGCCGGTGTATGGCGGCGACAACAACCGCAGCGTCGAGTATGACTCACTGGACGATCGCTATGCGCGCTTTTTGATCGAGGAGCTGTTGCCGGCGATAGCGCGGCGCGTGGCGATCACGAGCGATGCGGCCGGCCGCGCGATCTGCGGCATCAGCTCGGGCGGCATTTGCGCGTTCACGGCGGCTTGGCATCGACCGGATGCGTTCGGCAAGGTGGTCAGCCATTGCGGCAGCTTTGCCGACATTCGCGGCGGGCACAACTATCCGTCGATGATCCGCCGCGCCGAGCGCAAGCCCATTCGCGTTTTCCTGCAAAGCGGCGCGCGCGCTGGATCTGCACGTGCCAAGGGGCCAAGTTCTTGGGTTTCTCGGGAAAAACGGAGCCGGTGAGTATTGGTGGCTACTAACGTGCGGGCACCTTTGCATGTTCCTCTAACTTCATGTCGATGGTCTCCTGCGGACAGGTAAAACAACGGCCCTGAAAATTCTCGCTGGAGCCCACGATGCCACAAGCGGACTTGGACTTGTGGCAGGCTATGATGTCAGCTGCGAGAGGATTAACATTTTCGAGAGTATGGGCAACTGCCCTCAGTTCGATGTCATCTGGCCGAAACTGTCGGTGAAGGAGCACCTTGTGTTTTTCGCAAAACTCAAAGGACTCCCAAAAAACAAATTGCAAGATGCCTGTAAAAACATTGCCGATGCAGTAGGTTTAGGTTTACCGGTAGTGTACAACCGCTACGCAGGCGCCCTGTCCGGGGGCATGCGCCGTCGACTTTCAATCGCGATTTCGCTCATCGGGGCGCCCTCGGTTTTCGTACTTGATGAACCGACTACAGGTAAGTTTCAGGA
>JANMNW010000074.1:0-8938 GCA_031368515.1 Chloroflexota bacterium | reverse complement strand
GCCATGCGCCGGACTCGTCCGTAGGCTGGCGTTTTGGCCGGTAAATGCGGTAAAATTAATGCCCGCACGGGCCCATAGCTCAGTTGGCAGAGCGGAGGACTTTTAATCCTCGCGTCGCAGGTTCGATTCCTGCTGGGCTCACTGCAATAACAGCCCCTTTCGCGCACGGCAACGCCGCATGTGAAAGGGGCTGTTTGTGTTTGTAGCCCCCGCTTATTGGGCGTCGGGGCGACACGATCCTCTTGGAGGAATTAAGATGCGGTCAACTACACTAGAACTCATCCTGAAAATGTGGGCCCCACCTTTTTCGCCAACGTTTCAGGTGTGCAAGCAAGGTGGAGTCCACATTTTAGGATGAGTTCTAAGCAAAACCATGTCCCAGAACTGGCTCGATACCCTTGCCCCATCCCGCTTCGATGTCGTGACCAAAGCACGCGGCCCGGCGGGTGCGCTTCCTTTCACGGCTGATCAATTGACTTATGCCTCAAGCGGCGATCTGTTTGGCTGGACGCAAAACGTGGGCATGGGCTGGGACCCGGCCGAGCTGACGCGGCCGCAAGTGTTGATCTTGAGCACGCAGGGCGGCATTCGCGCGCAGGATGGCAAACCGATCGCGTTGGGCTATCACACAGGTCACTGGGAAGTGGGGTTGCAGATGCAGGCGGCAGCGGAAGCGTCGCGAGCTCTGGGCGCCATGCCGTTTGCCGGCTATGTCACCGATCCATGCGACGGCCGCACGCAAGGCACAGTCGGCATGTTTGACAGCCTGCCGTATCGCAACGATGCCGCGATCGTTTTTCGGAGGCTGATTCGGTCGCTGCCCACGCGCCATGCGATCGTCGGCGTCGCCACATGCGACAAAGGCCTGCCCGCGATGCTGCTGGCGCTGGCCGGAATACGCGATCTGCCCAGCGTGCTGGTGCCCGGCGGCGTGACACTGCCATCGGAAGAAGCCGAGGACCTTGGCAAGGTGCAGAGCATCGGCGCGCGATTCACGCAAGGCGAAATTTCGCTCGAATATGCGGCCGAGATGGGTTGCAAAGCATGCGGCACACCGGGCGGCGGGTGCCAGTTCTTGGGCACGGCGGCAACGGCGCAGGTGGTGGCCGAAGCGTTGGGCATGGCTTTGCCCCACAGCGCGCTGGCGCCATCGGGTCAGGAGCTGTGGCTTGAGATTGCGCGCGCGTCTGCCGCAGCGGCGCTGCAACTGCACGAGCGCGGATTGCGCAGCCGCGACGTGCTGGTCGATGGATCCATTCGCAATGCCATGGCCGTGCACGCGGCGTTTGGCGGCTCAACCAACCTGCTGCTGCATATTCCGGCGATTGCGCACGCGGCGGTGTTGCGCCAGCCTACGGTTGACGATTGGATCGCGGTGAACCAACGCGTGTCGCGGATCGTCGATGCGCTGCCAAATGGCCCCGCCAATCACCCCACCGTGCAGGTGTTTCTGGCCGGCGGCGTGCCCGAAGTGATGCTTCATCTGCGCGCGATGCGCGAGCTTGATCTCGATGTGCTTACGGTTACCGGCCAGCCTTTGGGCGACGTGCTTGAGTGGTGGGAGCGATCGGAGCGGCGCGCAAGCCTGCGAGAGTGCTTGCGCGCGCAGGATGGCGTCGATCCTGACAACGTGATTATTCCACCAGAACGCGCCCGGTCACGCGGATTGACCAGCACCATGACTTTTCCGGCCGGCAATATTGCGCCGCTCGGTTCGGTAATCAAAAGCACCTCAATCGACCCGAGCGTGATCGGCTCAGACAATGTGTATCGCAAAACACACCGGGCCAAAGTATTTATGCGCGAGGTTGAGGCGATTCGTGCGGTGAAGCAGGGGCGCGTTGAAGCGGGCGACGTCATTGTGCTGGCGTGCAGCGGGCCGATGGGCACGGGCATGGAAGAGACGGCGCAGATCACGTTTGCGCTCAAGCATGTCAGCTGGGGCAAGCATGTGGCGCTGATCACTGATGGGCGCTTCTCCGGCGTGAGCACCGGCGCGTGCATCGGTCACGTCAGCCCGGAGGCGCTGGCAGGCGGGCCAATCGGCAAACTGCGCGACGGCGACCTGATCGAAATCGTGATCGATCGCAACCAGTTGACCGGCGCGTTGAACCTGTTGGGCTGGGCGGATGCGAGCGGCGTCGTTTCTGAGCATGGCGCAGAGGCCGGCGCGCGCGAGCTGGCCGCGCGAACGCGGCGCGCAGACCTTTCCTCGCACCCGCAACTGCCGGACGACACCCGGCTGTGGGCGGCGCTGCAAAACGCCAGTGGCGGAGTGTGGGCGGGGTGCGTGTATGACACCGCGGCGATAGTGCGGGCGCTGGAGCGTTGACCCTTGGTTTTCAACACAGAGGACACATAAAATCACAAAGAGACTGTGTCCTCTATGTCGAGAAAACTAACGCCGAAAGACCTGAACGACAGGTTCAAACCGTACGCCGTCGTCCAGCGGCCACATCGGCCGCGCGCAGCGTGTGTGTCCGAGACTTAGCAGATTGGCGCTGGTGGCGCCGGGCGCATCGACATCGATGTAACGCGCCGACCAATCGCGAAACATATGCGGTTGGCAGTGCGGCGATTTCACCACCACCACGTCGAAGCGACGCGGGTCCTGGCCGCAGGCGTAGAACAACGTGCGATCGTACAAGCTGACAGGGCGAGTTGTGACCACCCAGGTCACGTTGCCCGCTTGCAGCACCGCGCTGTCTCCCGCATCCCAACGTTCGCCAAAAGATTCGCTCTGTAACTGGCCGTCGCAAAGCAAGCGAACGCGGGCGGTGGTGTCGATGGGCGTGAATCGCCGGGTATCGAGCGAGCCGCCGATGCGGGTTTGGATCTGAGCACCGACGCCCGCGCCCAATGCCGCCCGCACCGCGGCTGGATCGACCACAGGCGATAGCACGCTGCCTGTGAAACCGGCATCGAGCAGCGCGCGCACAATGGCGTTGCTGTCACCCGATGCGCCCGAGCTGGTGGCGTCGGCGGCATCGACCAAAATCGTTGTGCCATGCTGCGCGATTTTGACGATTTCCGCCGCATCGCGCAGGCTGGTGAGCGGCACGCGCATGCGTTCGTGGTCGCGCCAGAACAGTTCGGCGATGCGCAGCGCTTCGCGTTTGGCGCGCTCGGCGTCGCCGTCGATCACCGCAAAACCGTTGGAGCCCAGCGCGGCCACGTCGGTAAACGGATTGCCCCAGAACAAACCGGCCGAAAGCCCGCCCATGCTGGCTTCAACCGCTTGCGCCGCCTGCACCGGATGCCGGATCGCGCCACTGCTGGTGATCAACTCATTGCCGCGAACCAGAGCCGGCACAAACACGCGCGCGGTTACGGGCTTGGCCGCGCCGTCGATGATCTTGAGCAGCAGCTTCGCCGCGCGCTGCCCGGTTTCGTAGAAGTCGACGTGCGGGTAGGTGTGGTAGCAGACGATGGCGTCGGCCTGCTGCAAGATGCGATCGGTCAGGATGCCGTGCAGGTCGAACGAGGCCACAATCGGAATGCTTTCGCCCAGAACCTTTCGCGCCTCCTGCAAAAAGAGGCCTTCCGGGTCATCTTCACCAGCCGCTGCCATTGCGCCATGCAGGCAAAAGTAGAAGGCGTCGGCCGGCGCCGCAGCGCGCAGGCTTTCGATCAGCTCGTCCGTGATGCGTTTGAGATCCGCCGCACCCAGCGTGCCGCCCGAGGTGATGGACAACGCACTATAGGTGCAAACTGTTTCGACATCGGCGCGTTCGCCGAACACATCCAGCGCGCCGCCCACTTCATTGCGCGCTGCGTGATGATAGGCCTGAAACTCGTTGCCGCGCCGCACGATGAAATCGGCATAGCTGCTGGCGACTGGGTTAAACGTTGAGACTTCCTGTCTGCACTCGGCGATGAGGATGCGCTTCATGCAGGGGTTTTACATCAAAGTCGCTTTATCGGGGAGCGGAAGAGCTGAAGCGCAGCGCAGCCAGATGCGCATTTCGCCCTGGCCCCGGTTGTCCCAATCGCAATAGGGCACGGCAGTGACGGTGGCGCGCTGATAACTTGGCGCGTTCAATCGATAGAGCTGATCGGTCCAATCGGCATCCGTCGCGCGCAGCGCCGTCGTGCGCAAGCGGATGGCGCCGCCGGGCAAAACCGCCTGTTTGGACATGGTCCATTCAGCATCGCGCGCGAGCAGCAGCTGGTCGAGCTGGGTTCCATTGTCGGCCTGCTCAATGCAATAGATGATCGGGCCGCGCTGAAGCGCCACCCGCCCCAGCGTTTGCGCCACGGCTGGATTGGCATGGATCATCTGCACGGGCATGTCCATATTCAGGGTGACCACATCGCCGCTGCGCCATTCGCGTGTGATGTGCAGGTAACCCGCTTCGATCTGCGCCTGATGCGCTTCGACCACGCCGCCGTTAATGCGCACAAAGCTGTTCTCGCACCACTCCGGAATGCGCAGGCGCAGCGTAAACGCGGCCGGCGCGTTGAGCTTGAGCTTGAGCGTGACTGCGCCATCCCAAGGAAAGTCGCTGCTCTGTTCGATCGCCAGGCCAAAAGCGTCAAAGCTGGCCTCAGATTGCGCATACAGGTGGACCCACACGCCATCGTCGCTGGTCGAGTAAAAGTAGTTGCCGACGCTGGCGATCAGCCGCACCACGTTGGGCGGGCAGCAGGCGCAATCAAAAAAGGTCTTGCGATGATGCGCGCCGCGCGAGGCCAGCGGGTTGACGTAATTGAACAGCGTGCCATCCAGAGAGACGCCGGGCAGCACGTTGTTGTAAAGCGCGCGCTCCATGACATCGGCGTATTTGGCGTCGCCGGTCAGCTGCAGCATGCGGTGCGCCCAGAACATCAAGCCGATGCCGGCACAGGTTTCGGCATAGGCGGTTTCATCGGGCAGGTCGTAGTCGCTGGTGAAGCCTTCGTTGCTGGCGCTGGGGCCGATGCCGCCCGTCACATACATGCGTCTGCCGGTCACGTGTGTCCACAGCTTTTCAAGCGCAGGAAGAAAAGGATCGCCATTATTTGCGTCGAGCAAATCCAAATCGGCCATACCGGAGTACATATACACCGCGCGCACGGCGTGGCCGACCACTTCGGTCTGCTCGCGCACCGGCGCATGCGCCTGCAAATACTCGTAGGTCTTGGCCCAGAATTTGGATGGATCTTCGCCGCGTTCGCGCGCTTCAAGGTCGAAGTAGTGGTCATAGCGCCCCCGCCCGGCCACGGCTTTGTCCCAAGACGCTTTGCCGCGCCCGCGCTCTTCGATGAAGAATTGCGCAAGTTTGAGATAGCGCGCTTCGCGCGTGACGCGGTGGAGCTTGACCAGCGCCAGTTCAATCTCTTGGTGACCGCAATAGCCCCGTAGCTTGCCTTTCTCGGGTCCGAATGTGGCGTCGATATGATCGGCGTAACGGCGCATGATGTCCAGAAATGCGCGTTTGCCGGTGCTTTCGAAATACGCCACAGCCGCCTCGATCAAGTGCCCGGCGCAATACAGCTCATGTTTGTCGCGCAGGTTGGTCCAGCGGTTATGCATCTCCACCTGGAGGTAGTGAGAGTTGAGATAGCCATCGCGGCGTTGCAGTTTGCCCAGCTGGCTGATCATTTTGTCCAGCGTGCGCTCGAGCTTTTTGTCGGGGTGGGTGGCCAGCGAATAAGCGGCACCTTCCATCCATTTGGCCGTGTCGCTGTCCCAGAAAACATGCGGTGGTTGCGGATCCCCCTTCTTCCAGGTGCCGTCCCATGCCTTTAGCCGGCCAGTCGCTTGCAGCTGCTTGTAGATCGTTGGCAGCGTCGATTCGCGATTGACCCGGATGCGGTGGGTCCAGAATGAATCCTTGAAAGTGACGCGGGTGAAAGGAAGGGGTGTGAGTGGCATGGATGAGCGTTTTAGCACAAAAAGCGTGCTCCAGCAGTTACCGCGCCGTGTGCGCCAGCATGTCGCGCAACAACACCGCCGCAACCGGATGCTTGGCCACGTGATCTTTGAGCCGGAATGTGCTGATAAGCACGCGTCCGGCGCCCACCTGCCGTTCGGCCACAAGCGCCACGGCTTTGTGAATCCAGCCCAGAAACAGACCGGCATGCACATCGTCGCCGAAGCTGTACGGGTGCACGCCGTGGATCACATGCTCCGGCGTCAGGTCGACAAACGCGAAGTCGACGCGCCCGCCAGTGGGAATGTCCTTGAATAGTACGTCCTGGCACAGCCAGTTGAAGTTGCTGGCCCAATCACCCGACCATGTCGTTCCAGCGCGCGGGCCGATGTGCGCGCCATTGGTTCCCGTCAACTGCGTCTGCTGTGCATCGTCGCTTTCCGCCAGCCACAGCACTTTGCCGCCTGCCAGCACGTGTTCGCGCAAAGCCTCGGTCAGATGCCCGGTTACCACCACGTCTGCCTGCGCGATGTCGTCGACCAGCGTGTAGTTCAGCGCGCGCAAGGCTTCGGCGTGCTCGGGCGCGTAGACCTTGGCCGAAGTTGACGGCGCGGCCGAAGATCGCGCAAACACATACAGATCGAGGTGGTTGCGCGCGGTGACTTTGCCATCCGTGACGAGCTTGAACTCCAGTTTGAGCTTGCGGCTCTTGGTTGTGGCCGGTGCGTCAAATGCCACCACGCCCGCGTCGATCACATCCGCCTGCTTGGGCGAGACGCCGTTGATCGCGCCGGACAGGCTTGTGCCGGGCAACGACCACTCGATGCGGCTATTGGCCAGGTCGCCCGTCGAATACTGCGACACCGCCAGCTTCACTTCGACGCGCTCGCCTTCCCAATACGCCACGCGCGACCAGTCGGGCAGGATGACGTCGTCGGCGTTGATCGTGCCGATGGTCTTGTAGAACGACTTGGGGTTGCGCGCCATATCGAGCAGGCCGTTGCACTCCCAGTGCAGGTCGGTGAACTCGGTGATCACATAGCCCTGAATGCTCGCATGGCGGCGCATCTCTTCCAACTCGAATTTCAGCGCGACGAATTCCATGTCCTGGCTGGCGTCGGTTAGCGCTTTTAAGGTCGGGAAGGCTCGGTCGATGCGATACAACGCAAAGCGCTCGTCGATGCCGCGCGGATACACCTGGCCCTCGCCGTGCTGCAGGCCGGTGTCGAACCACCACGGATCGCCGCCATAGTGCGCGCGAATCTTCTCGACATCGGGAAGGCCCCAGTTGCCGAATTCGGACACGATCAACGGCTCGTCGCCACGGCGGCGATTTTCAGGCGCAGGCGTGATCCAGTCCGCCTTCCACTGCCCGCGCAAAAAGCGCATGCGCTCTTCCGGACCGCTGATCTGCGGCGTGAACGTCCACTTCGGCCGCGCGGCATAGCTCGAGGTCCACTCGCGGAATTGCGTGTAGTGATCCGGCACGGTGTAGTAGATGTGCATGTCGTCGATGTCGGTGACGACGTGGAAGTTGCTGTGGCAGGCCGAGTTGTCGACCACTAGCCGCGCCGGGTCGAGCGCTTTGAGCCAATCGTAGGTGTCGGCCATCCATTGCCGGTTGCTTGGGTCGTAGATGTCGATGCCCCAGGCCTCGTTGATGATGCTGCGGATGACGATGCTGGGCCGGTTCCAATCGCGTGCCAGCATGCCCTCGAATGTGGCTTTGGCGCGCGCGCGGGTGGCGTCGGTCAGCACCTGCCAGTTGGGCATCTCGGTCCAGATCAGCAGGCCGACGCGGTCAGCGGCGATGTAGTAGCGTGGATCGCCAATCTTGATGTGGATGCGCAAGCTGTTCAGGCCCATGGCCTTGGCTTTGCGGAACTGATCTTCGATGTATTCGAGCGACGGCGGGGTGTAAATGTCGTCCGGGTAGTAGTCCTGGTCGAGCGCGCTGCGCATGTAAATCGGGCGGCTGTTGAGCCACAGCTTGCCGTCGCGCGATTCGATGGTGCGAAAGCCGCAGGTGTCCTGAACTTCGTCGTCGCCGAGCGACGCGCGCACGGTGTAGAGGTTGGGCGTGTCGATGTCCCTCAGCTTGACGTCGGCCACTCTGAGGGACGCGCGCGCGACCGCGCCTTCAACGGTTGCGCTGGCCGTGGCGACGGTCTTGCTTTTCGGGTCCAGCACGCTGAGCGCCACGCTGGCGCCGGACGCTTTGCCGTTGACGGCGACCTCGACATCGATCTGGTTGCCGTGCGGCGTGAGCTTGAGTGCGGCGATGTGCGCTGGCGGGCGCACCTCAAGCGCGACTGATTGCCACAACCCGGAGATCGGCCCGTACCACGACTGTTTGCCATGCGGGATTTCCGAGAAGCGCTCGTGCGTGTCGTCGACGCGCACGGCCACAGTGTTGGCGCCGGCGACAACCAGCTTGGTCACATCCAACTCAAACGGCAGATAGCCGCCCTCGTGCGAGCCGGCTTTTTTGCCGTTGACCCACACATCGGCAAAGTAGTCGACCGCGCCAAAGCGCAGCACCACTGCGCCGCCTTTCAGATCCGCTGCCGCGAGCTTGAAGCCGCGCTGATACCATCCGATGCCGACGGCGTCGCGCAGGCCGTCGTTGGCCTGCCAAGGCGCGGGCACTTTGATCTTGCGCGCGGTGCTTGGGTTGAGCGATTTGAGCGTGGCTTTGCCGCTGGTGTCCAGCCAAAACTGCCACAGGCCGTCGAGGGAAATATGTTTTCTAGACATGATGAAATAGTTGTACTGACATCCTGCGCGCCGCCGTCGTCCTGAGCGAAGAGCTCGCCCCCAGCTTGTGAAGAGGATCTCTCACGTCACACGTTCAAGATTCCTCGCTGCGCTCGGAATGACGGTGCCACGCTCGGAATGACGATGTTACTTTTGGAATGACGGTGTGGCGCTCGGAATGACGGTGTTGCGCTCGCAATGACAATGTTGCTTTTGGAATGACGATGTTTCTTTTGGAATGTCGGTGTTGCGCTCGGAATGTCGATGTTACGCTCGGTTTGACGGTTCTACTCTCGGAATTAATTTGCTACGCTCGGAACGACAGC
>JANMNW010000066.1:0-3004 GCA_031368515.1 Chloroflexota bacterium | reverse complement strand
CGCCTATGTCGTGATGCTGCGGCGCCGGCGGCGCTATGCCGTGCGATATTCAAGCCTGTCGCTGGTGCGCGAGGCGGCGAAGGGTCAATCCAAATGGCGGAGGCACGTGCCGTTTGCGCTGTTTCTGCTCGCGCTCAGCAGCCTGACGGCGGCGATGACACGCCCGGTGTCGATCGTCGCAGTGCCCACCACGCAGACGACGGTGGTGTTGTCCATCGACGTGTCGCGCAGCATGTGCTCGACCGATATCGCGCCCAACCGGCTGCTGGCGGCCGAAGCGGCGGCGCTGCAGTTTGTCGAACGCCAGTCCGCGGGCACGCATATCGGCGTCGTGGCGTTTGCCGGCTTTGCCGAAGTGGTGCAGATGCCCACTGAGGATCAGGAACTGTTGCGCGAGGCCATTGAAGGGCTGGCGGTTGGCCGGCGCACGGCAATCGGCAGCGGGTTGTTGAAGGCGCTGGATGTGATCGCGGAAGTCGATCCATCGGTTGCGCCGACGGACGGCGATTCGCCCGGCAGCGTGCAGGCGACGCCGGTGCCGGATGGCGCGTATGCACCGGCGATCGTGGTGTTGTTGACAGATGGCGTGAGCAATGCCGGCCCGCCGCCGCGTGAGGTGGCGCAGCAGGCCGTCGATCGCGGCATACGGGTGTATACGATCGGCTTTGGCACAGCCAGCGGCCAGTTCAGCCCGACCTGCGGGCCGCAATTTGCCGGGCGCGAGCCCGTTGGCAGCGGCGGCGGGTTCGGAGGGTTTGGCGGCGGCGGCGGCGGTTTCCGGCGCGGTATCGATGAAGAGACGCTCAGGCAAGTGGCCCAGCTGACCGACGGCGCATATTACTCAGCTGAAAGCGCGACAGAACTGGCCAGCGTTTTTCAGAATCTGCCCACGCATTTGATCACACGCTATGAAACGACCGAGATCAGTGCATTCTTTGCCGCGGGCGGTGCATTGTTGGCCGCCCTGGCGATGCTGTTGTCGATGCGCTGGAGCCCGCAGGTTTGATCATGGCCTCACGATTTCGCCGTCGCGGCGGCGGTCTTCGCCGATGTAATACGACTTGGCGGCGAGATCGGGATTGAGCAGCCGGCGCGCCTTGTCTTCGTCGATATCCAGCCCCAGCCCGGGTGCGCTGTTGGCGTAGAGATATCCGCCTTCGAGCACGGCGTGGCCGGGGAAGAGATCGTATTCCTCCGGCGCGAAGTGGTTTTCCTCCTGGATGCCAAAGCTGTAGCTGACCAGGTCGAGATGCACTGCGGCCATTTGATTGACCGGATCGTTGTCGCCGCCTTCCTGCCAGGCGGTGCGCACGCCAAACCACTCGCACAACGTGGCGATCTTGCGGCAAGGCGTGATGCCGCCGCCTTTGGACACGCGCACGCGCACGTAGTCGATCAGCCGTTCGGTGATCAGCGGCAGATATTCATGCGGGTTGATGAACAATTCGCCCATGGCCTGCGGCGTGACGCACTGCTGCCGCACCAGGCGATACCAGTGCACCTGCTCAGGTGAGAGCAGGTCTTCAAGAAAGAACAGCCGATACGGTTCGAGCAGCTTGGCCAGGTGCACGGCATTGTGCGGATGCAGATGCTCGTGCACATCGTGCGTGAGCTTTGGACCAAAGCCGATTTTGTCGCGCAGGTGGGCAAACATTTTGGGAATGGCGTCGAGATAGGCTTCGTCGTCAAAGGCGCGCGCCTGTGGCGGATGATTCTTTGGCATGCCTGCCTTGGCGCGGTCGATAAAGCCGCCGCCGCCGTATGGGCCAAGCTGGCAGCGGATAACGTGATAGCCCTCTTCGATGTATCGGCGCACGTCGTCTTCAAGCTCTTGCAGCGTGTCGCCGCCGGCGTGGGCGTAGGCCATCACCGCGCTGCGGCACGCGCCGCCAAGCAATTTGTAGACGGGCATCCCCGCTTCCTTGCCTTTGATGTCCCACAGCGCCATGTCGATGCCCGCCTGCGCGGTGTTGATGATCGAATCGTTGCGCCAATAGCCGCTCGTGTAAACCGCCTGCCAGATATCCTCGATCTGGCTGGTGTCGCGGCCGATCAACATCGGCGCGATGGTTTCGACGGCGGCTTGCACGGTGCGGCAGCGAAAATGGTCGCTGGCCGAGCCAATGCCATACAAGCCGGGCTGGTCGGTCAGAATCTTGACAAACAGCCAGGTGCCGTTTGCGCGCGTGCGGATGGTTTGAATCTCGGTGATCTTTGGCATGACGCTCTCCTGACGGGATTGTGGATGAGATTCGAAAAACCGCGGCGCCGGGCGCCGTTCCTGGACCATCCGGCTACAACTATGTTTCGATTTTAGGGCGCGTGTTGCATTCGTCGCAAAAATCAGGGTGAACTCTTAAGATTTCAGAAGCGCTGCGCTGTTAGAATCTTTGCGCATGTAATCTGCCTGCGATGACGCGAGGGGCGCCGCAGGAGTTTCAAACGCAACGAGGGGCTTCAGGGTTTTATGCGCAATCGCGGAACATCGGCTGCACAACGCTTTTTCCTGCCAGTTGTCCTGGCAACAACACTGATCACAGGCAGCCTGATCACAGCAGGCAACATCACAGCGCAGACGGGAAACAACCCAATCGTGCTGGAGAATCAGAATGCGGGCTCAAGCAGCTGGCAGTTCTTCCAGGGCGGCCGGCAGAAAGCCGACGATGCGGCCGGGCAGATTGCGGGCTATGCATCAGCGCCGAGCGTGAACAAGGGCAGCAGCATCAACTTTCACATCTCGGTGGCGCCGGCGCAGAATTACACAATCAATATTTACCGGATGGGCTGGTATGGTGGATTGGGCGGGCGGTTGATGCAAAGTGTGCCGGCGCGGCCGGGCACACAACAGCCAGCGTGTCCGCTGGACACAGCAACGGGCCTGGTTCAATGCAACTGGGCGGTTGGATACACGCTGAATGTGCCGACAAACTGGACGGATGGCGTGTATCTGGCGATGCTCACCAACGCGCAGAACTTTCAGCAGCAGATCGTGTTTGTGGTGCGT
>JANMNW010000671.1:0-1772 GCA_031368515.1 Chloroflexota bacterium | reverse complement strand
GTTAGCAGGTAGTCGCGAATACGGTTCGTGCGATAGTGATTGCGCCTCGATTCGACACGCTCCTTGGCCTGTGCAAATGTGTCGGCGTCGATGATGGCCAGCTCAGGTAGGGTGAATGTGTGGCCATAGTTGCGAAACTCGCCGATGTAGGCCGGGTTGCGCAAGATGCTGGTCACCCGTTGCACATACCAGCCGCGGCCGGACTTGCCGCGATTGGGCGGCGTGATGCCCTCTTCGGTCAGCAGCCTGGCCACAGCCTGAGCAGTTTTCGGCTTTCGCTCGTTGTCGCCCAGATACAGCGTAAAGATACGCCTAACGATGGCCGCCTCCGCACTATCAATAACCAGATGCACATCGCGCCGCACGCCTTCAACACGAAAGCCGTAGGCTACGTGCCCGGTGCCCACCCACTGACCGGCTGCGGCCTTGGCGCGCTTGTTGCGCATCGTGCGCTCGCCAATCTTCCGGCGCTCCTCAGCTGCGCCGGCAGCTTTCAATGTGTCAAATACACCGCCCCACGTGGTCAGGTCGGAACGTCCGCCATCGGCGGCATAGTGCAGTTCAAGGCCAGCGTTGCGCACGTCGCGACGAATGACGTTAATCTCTATCAGGTCTTCGTCACGTGTGACGCGGTCAACTGTGTGGAAGATCACCACGTCAATCGCGCGGCCGTCGATCAACTCATACAGCTGCGCTCCGCCTGGCCGATCCCGAATCGGCACGGTGCCGCTAATGTCGTCTTGGATCTCGGAAATCACGGCAAAATCGTGCAGCGTGGCATAGGCGCGCATCTCGGCAAACTGCGTGCCGATGCTGCGCCCATGTTCAGACTGCGCTTCGGTGCTCACGCGCGCTACAAGTGCCGCTCGTTTCATTGCCGGCTCTGCGCTCCGTTGCGCTGCCGCGCTGCGCGTCGCGCCAGCAGATACGAGTAGATATCGACCAAAGCATCGCGCAGCTCGGGGGCGAGCGCCGGTTGTGCATTCGTCGGCATTGTCTGTGGTGTGATCTTATGCTTGTTCATGAATTCGAATCCTTGGGCAACTCAAGCAGCTCGCCGCAGATGCTGCACGCTTCTGGCGAATCGGCGAGATGCACGATGCGCACGCTCTCGATTTCGATGCCGTTCTCCGCAAACACACCTGCATATTTGTCTGGTGTTGATTGGATTTCACGTCCTACCGCGTCTGCAACGACGAGGAACGGAGTGCCACAATCGTATTCACATAGCCAGAATCGGCCAGCGTCTAGGTTCATGTTGTCCATATTCGTATTGATTTGAAAATCTCGGTTGCATCAAAAATCGCTTATAGCGTTGACTTGCTGCCCACCGTTGGTGGCAATATTGATCTGTGCTACTTTTGGATGTAGGAGTCTGCGCACCCGTGCCAAGCTTTCAACTGATCGGAGAAACCGCCCCTGCGCCGAGGTCACTACACGATCCCAATGCACTTGCCCGGCGCGGTCGGTGTTGCCAAAGTTTGTCGCATGCCCCGCTTCCAGCAACGCTAGCCGGACCCAGGCTGTCAGGATCTGCTCAATCAACAGCCGTTCCAGTGTTGTCGCTTCCTTGAAACCCAAATCACGTCGCACCCGTTGTACTGCGCCCAAAAAGTGGACACATAGCTAAAGGCATAGGTCTCAAGTTAAGGTAGGCGGACGCTTGTCAAGGGGATCGTCAAAACTCGACTTATGTTCATTCTGACAAGAACTTTTGATCCACCGCACGAAGTAACCTGTAATTTGATGTATCGCACCGTTCATAACAACGT
>JANMNW010000637.1:0-3283 GCA_031368515.1 Chloroflexota bacterium | reverse complement strand
AGTGCTGGGGCCGCAACAACAACGGCCAGCTTGGGAACAATTCGCTGAGCGACTCGAATGTTCCTGTGAGCGCCGCGGGTGTGTCATCCGGCCTTGGCGTGTATGCCGGCGACAACCATTCCTGCGTTGTGACGACCTTGGGCGATGTGCAGTGCTGGGGTCGCAACAACTTCGGCCAGTTGGGTGACGGCAGCACCGCCACCAAGCTCGTACCGGTTAATGTGACGGATTTCAGCACATCGCCCACCACGCCGCCGGCTGTGACGCCCACGTTCACACCTACGCCGGTGGTGCTCGCCGGCATCCGCTCGGTGACCGCCGGGCGCCATCATTCCTGCGCCAATGTGGATGGCGCGGTGCAGTGCTGGGGCGGCAACGCCAATGGCCAGCTGGGCGACAACACAATTGTGACGCGCTCAAATCCGGCCGCAGTGTTCAACTTGACCAATGCGGTTGACCTGGCGGGTGGCGGCGACTTGACGTGTGCGACCACTGATGTGGGCGAAGCCAAATGCTGGGGCGAAGGCGCGTCCAATCGTGTGGCTGATGGTGGTGCGAGCGGCCCTGACAGGTTGGTCCCGGCCACGATTCTCGGTGTTGGCCGCGCCGTCGGCGTTGGTACGGGCACGTTGTATCACCAGTGCGTGCGCCAGGAAAATGGCGAAGTGCTGTGCTGGGGCCAGGCCATCAAAGGCGGCGAAGTAGGCGATGGCAGCGGCGATGTGCGCGCGCTTCCGGTGGTTGTGTCGGGAGTGAGCAATGCCAGCCGGTTTTCAGCGGATGGATTTCATTCTTGCGCCGTGGTCCAGCGAGGCGCCGTGAAATGCTGGGGCTCCAATGAGCTCGGACAGATCGGCGACGGCTCGTTCACCAATGTGACATTCACAAACCCCACGTACAACAACCGCTACACGCCCGTCTATGTCAAGGGCGTCGTGGGCGCGACTGACGTGGACACTGGCCTGTTTCACACCTGCGCGCTAATGGGCAGCGGCACGGTCAAATGCTGGGGCTACAACGTATATGGTCAACTGGGTGACGGCACATCTTCATTGAGCCGCACGCTGCCGGTGGATGTGGTGGGTGTTACAGGGGCCGTGTCGATTGCGGCCGGCAACAACCACACGTGCGCGGTGGTGAATTCCGGCGCGGTCATGTGTTGGGGTCGCGGCTTTAGCGGCCAGCTTGGCAACGGCTACACGCAGAACAGTCTGACGCCGGTGACGGTGCTGGGCATCACCAATGCGGTGGCGGTTGCGTCCAGCCAGGATCACACCTGTGCGATTTTGAGCGATGGACAGGTGCGCTGCTGGGGCAACAATGCTTCCGGTCAACTCGCGGCGAATCCGACGGCTTATCCCAACAGCGCGATTGCTGTCAACACCAGCAATGGCCAGCCTCTTTCTGTGGTGGTGCCGACGCTCACGCCGAATGGCGGCGGATCGACGCCTGGGCCGACGATCACGCCTGGCGGTCCGACCCTGACTCCGACGCCGCGCGGCGGGTGGGGCGGCAAGTTGTGGCTGCCTTTGACGCGCCGTAAGTAATTGGGGCCGACGACCTGTCAGGTCGTCGGCTTAGGGTTTTTGCGCGCGCACCAGATCGTAGTCGACCAGCCAATCTTGCGCTTCGGCGTCGACAAACCCGCAGGCGCGCAGCCGCTCAAGAAACACGGTGGTTGGCGGCGCCCGGCCAGGCAGCTTCCACGCATCCGGGCCGATGCGATTGCTCACAAGCAGCAAGCCGCCCGGGCGCAACACGCGCCACATCTCGCCCAATGCCGAGTCGGCATCCGGAAGAAATTCCAGCGCCTCCAGGCAAGCGACCGCATCAAATTGCTCTTCCGCAAAGGGCAAGGGCACTGCCGGCCGATGATGCCAGTCGATCCGGTCGGCATAGGCCGACAGCTTGTGTTTGGCGACCACCAGCATGCCCGCAGACGCGTCCAGCGCGCTGACGCGGCCGCTAAACCCAGTTTGCGCAAACAACGCGCATGGCAGCCTGCCGGTGCCCGTGGCAATGTCCAGCACCCGCCCGGCCGGCGCATGCGCCACGATTGGCCCGGCCAGCAGGATTGAATCCGACAGCGGGTTAAAGTCTTTGACTTCGTCGTATCGAAACGCAAAACGATCGTAGAGCAGCACCACAACGCGCCGGCCCAAATAGGCGCCCTCCGCCACGATAAACTGCCAATACAATACAGCGCCAAGCAAGCCCAACAAGGCCAGCCCGACGCCGAGCATAAGCAGAATCTGTAGGGTATTGGTCATTGCATTTGGCGACTGGGCTTATACAATGCCCTGTAACTCAGCGGGGTTGCGATATTTGGAGGACAACACTATGGCAGTTTCAGATAATTCAAACGACAAACTTTTCTCGGCGCTGACCTATCCTATTCCACTCGTCGGGATCATCATCTTGATCTCCGACTCCATGAAGAACAACCCGGTGCTGCGCACCCATGCCGTGCAAAGCATTGCGCTGGGCGTGGTCCTGTTCCTTGTTTCAATTGTGTTGAGCATTACCGTGATCCTGGGATGCCTTGCGCCATTCATTTGGCTGGGCGTCACCCTTTTCTACGGCTATCAGGCCTACACCGGCAAACCGGTGAACATTCCCGTCATCACCGATTTCTGCAAGAAGCAGAACTGGATCTAGAACCCAGCTTCTGACACTTGCTGACATTGCCCGGCCGTCTCGCGCGCCGGGCATTTGTTTTGATATGCTGCATGCATGCGAACTGAGTGGATCATAGCGCCGCCTGCGCCCGCCGACTTTTGCGCGGCGCTGCCGGACTTTCACCCACTCACCGTTCAGACGCTCTATGCGCGCGGCTTTGCCGATCCGGACGCCGCGCGCGCTTTTGTTCAAGGGCGTTTTGACCCGGTTGATCCGTTTGCCATGCGCGGCATGCGCGAAGCCGTCGATCGCATTGCGCGGGCGATACACGCGCGAGAGCGCATCGCAGTGTATGGCGATTACGACTGCGACGGCGTGACCGCCTGCGCGCTGCTCAAACGCGCGCTGGACTCACTCGGCACACCAGCGCGCGTCTATATTCCCAATCGATTTGACGAGGGCTATGGCCTGAATGCCGATGCGCTCGACACGCTGAAAGCCGAAGGCATCAGCCTGGTGGTGACGGTCGACTGCGGCGCGCGCGCCGCGCGCGAAGCCGCGCATGCCGCAGCCATCGGCCTCGATTTGATCATCACCGATCATCACGAGCTGGATGGCCACGTCATACCGGAGGCGCTGGCGCTGGTCAATCCGCGACATCCGC
>JANMNW010000629.1:0-13587 GCA_031368515.1 Chloroflexota bacterium | reverse complement strand
GTCTTCGATGCGCACGCCGCCCAGCCCGGGCACATAGATGCCCGGCTCGACGGTGAAGGTCATTCCTGGCTCAAGCACGAGCGTGTTGCCCGCCCACAGGTAGGGCGGCTCGTGAATCTCAAGACCCAGCCCATGACCAGTGCGATGGGTGAAGTATTCGCCATAGCCGGCTGCCTCGATCACCGCGCGGGCGGCGGCGTCGATGTCTTCGGCTTTGGCCCCCGGCTTGACCGCCGCGCGGCCCGCGGCATTGGCCGCCTGCACGATCTCGGAGATCGTGCGAAGTTCGGGCTTGGGTTCTCCCAGAAAGACCGTTCGCGTGATGTCGCAGGGATAGCCGTCGACAACCAGGCCAAAGTCAAACAGCACGCCGTCTCCCGCCTGCAACACCCGGCTGCCGGATGCGCCATGCGGGTTGGACGCGCTGGGCCCGGCTTGCACCAACGGGTCAAAGGCGGTGCTCTCCGCGCCAGCTTGCAGCATGCGGTTGACGAGCATGCCGCAGGCCTGGCGCTCGGTCATGCCTGGACGCAGATCTTCCAAAATATGCGCAAAGGCGTCTTCCGCCAGCTTGGCCGCCTTGCGCATGGCGGCCAGTTCGGACGCATCCTTGCGCATGCGCAGGATGGCGATGGCCTCCAGCGCAGATGCTTGCTTGACCGGTGCGGCGGCGCTTAGCAGCGACCATTCGAGCACGCGCATCTGAGTCGGTTCCACGCCGATGGTTGCGTTAGCCAGGCCATGCGCTTTGGCGGCAGCGTCGAACGCCGCTTGAAACGGTTCGCCGTCGCGATAGCTGAAGACGCTCCAATCCAATTTGACATCGCCGCCGGTGGCTTTGCCGACTTCAAAATACGGCACAATCAGAATCGGTTTTCCATCGCCGGATGGCAGCAGCGCCACGATGGGGCGTTCGCTCAGGTGCATGTGCAGCCCGGTGAAATAGACCAGGTTTGGGCCGGGCACAAGCGCCACGTAATCGAGGCTGGATTCGCGCTGCAGGGCTTTCAGGCGTTGGATACGTTGAATCGTCATGATGTGGGGCGATTTTACGCGCACCCTGCGCGCGCGCCCGGTGTTACTATCTGCGAGGTGATGTTATGAAGTCATTCTGGAATTTTGTAAGCGGCCTGATCCTCGGCGCGGCGGTAGGCGCTGTGGCGGCGTTGATCCTTGCGCCGGAAAGCGGCGATGAACTGCGCCGTGAAATTCGCAGTGAGATCGACGACATTCTGAACGAGGGCCGCAGCGCAGCGTCCAAGCGGCGGGCCGAGTTGGAAGAGCAGCTGGCGAAGTTGCGGCGCGAATAGCCCATTGCGGTGATAATCGCGCCCCATGCCTGACGAACTCATCATTAAGGGCTACGCAATTGATGCGAAGCTGCTCGAAAAGAAATCCATCTCACGCTGCCACATTGCCGTCTGCAAAGGCGGCTGCTGCGCGGATGGCGTGTGGGTTGATTCCGACCACGCCAAGAAAGTGCTGGCTCATGCCGCCCTGATCCAGCCGTTTATGCCGGAAGAGCGGCGCGACACAAGCGCCTGGTTTGCCGAAGAGCACGACGACGATCCGGCCTTTCCCTCCGGGCGATACATCGGCACAACGACGGTGGATGATCCGTCGCATCCCAGCGGCACGACCTGCCGCTTTCTGCGCCCCGAAGACCGTTATTGCGCCATTCAGGTGGCGTCGGTGGCCAATGGCATGGATGCCTGGGCGCTTAAGCCGCTCTATTGCTGTCTTTTCCCGGTGGTTGACGAGCATGTCGATGAGAACGACGCGCCGTTGCCTGTAAAGCGCCTGACGATGGACGACACCAACGATTTGTTTGTGCGCGGCGGCGGTTGCTTCGAAGCCTGCGCGGGTGAAGCGCAGCCGGTGTTTCAGATTTATGCGGAAGAGGTGGCGATTCTGCTTGGCGTGGATGGCTATCGCGAGCTGTGCGCGTGGCAGGGTATTGCGCCGCGTCTGTAGCTGGACTAGCCGGCATCTTGTACGCCAATGACCGCGAGCTGCTCATGAAATCGTCATAGGGTAATCGCCGGGTGCTGTCGTCGCTTTGCCGTACTGACATGGCCGGACACATGTGTATAATCCATCACGCCGGCCGAAGTGGCGAAATGGCAGACGCGCTGCATTCAGGGTGCAGTGAGCTCACGCTCATCAGGGTTCAAGTCCCTGCTTCGGCATTTCTCTCATGGCTCGTGGAACCCCCCGCTACCGCCGATTTGATGCAGAGTCGAATTCGGCCACAACACCGAGCCGGTTGCTTCTCGCCCTCTTTATTGTGTCGTTTTTAATGGCGCTGCCATTGGCGCTGAACATCGTGGGCCGCATTCAGGCGGAGGCGCGCATGCGCGCGGAATATGACCGCCTTGCTGCGGAAGTTCAGGATGGTGAAAACTGCCTGGCACAGCTTTCGGAAGCGGTGGAGTATGCCAAGACCGACGCCTATGTCGAACGTTGGGCGCGTGAACGCGAGCGCCTTGGCAAAGCAGGGGAAACTGTGATCGTGCCTGCCTCGTCGCAGTCAGGCGTGTCGCCGGCCCGTCCCTGGTGGGAAGAGCAGGTCGACTGCCACAAGAAGTAACAGCCGCGTTGCTTCGACTGCGCATTTCTGGAGGAAACCATGTTTGGTCGTGACAAAGAAAAGAACAACACAACGCAGCAATCATCAAGCACTGCGAGCCAGGTCAACACAACACCGGTGATGCCAGCGCAACCCGCGTCGCCGTCCATGCCCAAAATTGAAACGGTCATTGGCCCGAACTGCCGCATGACCGGCACGCTGCAGAGTGATGGCGGCATTCGCATTGAAGGCATTTTTGAAGGCACGCTGCAGACCACCGGCAATCTGGTCGTGTCCGAATCGGCCACGGTGCTGGCCGAGGTGCAGGCCTATAACGTATCCATTTCGGGTTCGGTGAAAGGCAATGTCACCGCCAACAAAGTCGAAATTACCGAGACGGGCAAAGTGTGGGGCGATCTGAGCATCAACTCGCTGTTGTTGCACGAGGGCGCCTATCTCAAGGGCCAGACCAACATGGCGGGCACTGTGGAGCCGCCGGTGATCGAACCGCCCAAAATTGTGCGGGCGAGCGCGGCATTGAATTCGGGCAGCGTGGACTAATTCATGCTCACGCCTGCCGAAGTGGACAACATCGCGCGTCTGGCACGCCTCGCGCTCAGCGAGGACGAAAAGACGCGCTTTGCGCCGCAGTTGTCGGCGATTCTGGATTACGCCGCCGAGCTGGCTTCTGTTGATGTCAGCGGCATTGCGCCAACCGCGACCGTGTCGCCCGCGCTCAGCGTGATGCGCCATGGCGATGCTGTAGAAGGTGCGCTGCCGCGCAAAGATGTGCTCGCCAACGCGCCAGCCACCGACGGAGTGAGCTTTGTGGTGCAAGCCACATTTGGCGATGACGCCTAGCGCCACTGCACGTCATGGCCGTCACACAACTTACCCTGCAGGCTGCGCGCGAGCGCCTTCATGCGCGCGATTTGTCGTCGGTCGAACTGACGCGCGCGTTTCTCGAGCGCATCGACGCGCTCAACCCGCGGCTCAACGCCTACATCACAGTGGCGGGCGAGACCGCGCTGCAAATGGCGCGCGAAGCCGATGCGCGCATCGCACGCGGCGATTCCTCGCCGTTGCTGGGCGTGCC
Source organism: Chloroflexota bacterium (assembly GCA_031368515.1). Classification (GTDB taxonomy): domain Bacteria; phylum Chloroflexota; class Anaerolineae; order J036; family Brachytrichaceae; genus CANJQH01. The sequence continues at coordinate 9,922 of JANMNW010000629.1, read as the reverse complement.
GATCGCCGTCAAAGATGTGTTTTCAACGAGCGGGCTGCGCACCACCGCGGGTTCGAAAATACTCGACGGCTATGTGCCGGCCTACGACGCGACGGTGATCGCCCGACTGCGCAGCCTGGGTGCGGTGATCCTGGGCAAGCTCAACTGCGATGAGTTTGCGATGGGTTCGTCCAATGAAAACTCGGCCTATGGCGCGGTGCGCAACCCGTGGGATGTGTCGCGCGTGCCGGGCGGCTCATCCGGCGGCAGCGCAGCGGCGGTGGCGGCCGATCTGTGCGTGGCAGCGCTCGGCACCGACACTGGCGGCAGCATCCGCCAGCCGGCGGCGTTATGCGGCGTGACCGGGCTTAAAAACACCTACGGGCGCGTGTCTCGCTACGGGCTGATCGCCTTCGCCTCGTCGCTGGACACCGTCGGGGCGCTCACGCACGATGTGGCAGATGCGGCGGTGTTGCTGCGCGCGATGGAGGGCGTCGATCCGCACGACTCCACGGTGATTGACGCCGCCGCGACGCAACCGCTCGATGCCGAGGCCGCAGCCGCGTCGGTGCGCAGTTTGCGCGTGGGCGTGCCGCGCGAATTTTTCATCGATGGCATGCAGCCGGAAGTTGAGCGCGCGGTGCGCGCGGCCATTGCGCAGCTGGAGCGCATGGGCGCGCAGGTGCGCGAGATCAGCCTGCCCAACACCCGGCTCGGCTTGCCCGTGTATTATCTTATCGCGCCAGCCGAAGCCAGCGCCAACCTGGCGCGCTTCGACGGCGTGAAATTCGGGTTGCGCGAGCAAGGCGCCGATCTGGTCGACACCTATGGCCGCACGCGCGACGCGGGTTTTGGCGCCGAAGTCAAGCGTCGCATCATGCTGGGCACCTACGCATTGAGCGCGGGTTATTACGATGCGTATTACATACGAGCGCAGAAAGTGCGCACGCTGATCAAGCGCGATTTCGAGAGTGCATTTCAGGACGTGGATGTGATCGCGGCGCCGGTGGCTCCGACGACGGCGTTCAAGCTCGGAGAAAAGACCGACGACCCGCTTCAGATGTATCTGGAAGATGTCTTTACGCTTACCGTGAGTTTGGCAGGCGTGCCGGGCATCAGCGTGCCATGCGGATTTGACGACGCTGGATTGCCCATCGGCCTGCAGCTGATCGGCCCGGCATTTGGCGAGAACAGAGTGCTAAGCACGGCGCATGCGTATCAGACGGCAACATCGTGGCATACAAGGAGACCAGAACTATGAACGTGATCGTTTTGCTGGCGGGTTTCGGCACGCGCTTGCGCCCGCACACCTATAGCAAGCCCAAGCCGCTGATCAGCGTGGCGGGCAAACCCGTGCTGGCTCACATTTTGGATGGCATGGCCAATGTGGCCATCGACAAGATCGCGTTTATCGTGGGTTATCTGGGCGAGCAGTTTGCGCCTTTTGTTCAGTCCAATTACCCGCACATCAAGGCCGAGTACATCGAGCAAAAGGTGGCCAATGGCCAGGCCACTGCTGTGTTGCTGGCCAAAGATGCGGTGTCCGGCCCAACCGTGGTGATTTTTGGCGACACCGTGACCGATGCCGATCTGAGCAAGCTGGCGAGCGGTGATGGCGACGGCGTGTTGTATGTGCGAGAAGTCGAGGACCCGCGCCGCTTTGGCGTGGTGCAGGTAGGCGCCGATGGCTTTATACAGCGCGTCATTGAAAAGCCGGCCACCATGGAAAACCGGCTGGCGTTGATAGGCTGCTATTTTGTCAAAGACTCAGCCCGGCTGATGGCGGCGTGCCAGGCGCTGATCGACCGCGACATCAAAACCAAGGGCGAGTACTACTTCGCCGATGCGCTGAACCTGATGATCGACGATGGCGCCAAGTTTCGCACCGAGCGCGCCGACGTGTGGCTGGACTGCGGCAATCCCGACGCGGTGCTGGAGACCAATCGTTATCTGCTGGGCCATGGCTGTGACAACAGCGCCGAGCATCCGCAGGGCGACTATCTGGTGGTGCCGCCTGTGCATATTCACCCGAGCGCCAAGATTGAGCACAGCGTGATCGGACCCAACACGTCGATAGGCGCCGGATGCGTGATTCGCAACTGCGTCATTCGCGAATCGATTGTCGACAGCGGCGCGCAGGTGAGCGAGCAACTGCTGACCCAGTCGTTGATTGGCCGTGATGCGGTGCTGGCCGGCCGCGCGCGTGTGTTGAGCGTGGGCGACAGCAGCGTCGTTGGCTTTGATGAGGATTGAGGCGATCGCGACCGAGCGTCTGCTGCTGAGGCCGCTGAGTGTCGACGATGCACCTGATCTCTTTGCGGTGTACGCCGACGTGGAGACCACGCGCTATTGGCCGACTCGGCCGCATATGACGCTCGCTGACACGCGCGGGGAGATTCGCCAGCTGATTGCGCCGGAGGGCGCGAGCTATTGGTGCGTGTGCGTGCGCACGGTGCATGCGACCGTTCCCATTGGCGTATGCGGCTTTTTGGGCAACGCCGGCGTTCCGGGGGCTGGCTACATTTTGCATCGCGATTATTGGCGGCAGGGCTATGGCACGGAAGCGTTGCGCGCGATGGTGGCCTATGGCTTTGAGCGCTTGAAGCTCGACCGCATTGAGCTGTGGATTCACGAGGAAAACCTGGCGTCACAGCGGCTGGCCCAAAAAGCCGGCTTTGAGCGGCGCAGCCAATTTCGTCTCAAGTGGCACAACCGACCCGCATCGCATGTGATGGCGGTGTATGGGCTCTATGCGCCCGTCAAATCCGCGCCGGCTCAGCCCGTGTTTGACCGATTGACGCCGATTCTCGCGGTGGGCAATGTGCAGGCAACAGCCGAGTACTACCGCGACACGCTGGGGTTTGTTATCGAGTTTCTCTATGGGCGGCCGGCCACGCACGCGGCTGTGGCGCGCGGCGACTGGACCCACCCAAGCGCGCGCATCCAGTTCTCGTATGTCGAGGGCGCCGTCGACAGCCGCGCGATGGCTTTGTTTGTTGCCGTAGGTCCCGGCGCAGACGCGCTTTGCGCGATCTGGCGCGCTGCCGGTGTGGAGATCGTGAGCGATCCACAGGACAAGCCATGGGGCATGCGCGAATTTTCGATTCGCGACTGCAATGGCTATGTGCTGCGATTCGCCACCCCCGTATGACCTGGTGCGCCCTACGCGCCAACGTGGGCCCCACCTCAAGGTGGACTACACCTTGAGGTGGGGCCCATCTTAAGGTGTAGCCCATCTTAAGGTGGAGCCCACCTCAACGCGGGTACTTTTCCAAAAGTGAGAGGAAGTGTCAGCTTGAGCCCGCCGGATTTACAATCATCAACCTAATCATGCGCAATTTCATCTCGCAACGCGTCGCGTCGGTTCCCCCGTCAGGCATACGCAAGTACTTTGATATCGCCGCAACCATGAAGGACGTCATTTCGCTTGGCATTGGCGAGCCGGACTTTGTCACGCCCGCGCCCATGCTTGAAGAAGGCATCGCTTCGCTGCGGCGCGGCGAAACCGGCTATACCAGCAACAGCGGCACCATTGAGCTGCGGCGCGCGCTGCAGACGCATTTTGAGGCGATGTACGGCGTGAGCTACGACCCTGAAAGTGAAATTCTGATCACCGTGGGCGTGAGCGAAGCGATGTATCTGTCGATGACCGCGATACTCAATCCCGGCGACGAGGTGATTGTTCCGCAGCCGTGCTTTGTGGCCTATGCGCCGGAAGTCACGTTTGCGGGCGGCACGCCGGTGCCGATCGCCACGCGGGTTGAGAATGAGTTCATGGTGACCGGCGCCGAACTTGAGGCGCAAATCACGCCAAAGACCAAGGCGATTTTGATCGGTTATCCCAGCAATCCCACCGGCGCGGTCATGAGCCGCGAGCGCTTGGCCGAGGTCGCGCACGTGGCTGAAAAGCATGATCTGCTGGTCATCAGCGACGAGATTTACGATCGCCTGGTCTATGGCGTTTCGCACACCTGCTTTGCTTCATTGCCCGGCATGCAAGAGCGAACCATCGTCTTGGGCGGATTCAGCAAGGACTATGCCATGACGGGATGGCGCATCGGTTACATGTGCGCACCGGCGGAAATTCTGTCGGCTACCCGCAAAGTGCACCAGTACACGATCATGTCCGCGCCCACCAGCGGCCAGATGGCCGCCGTCGTCGCGCTCAAGCAGGGCGAGGATCACGTGCAGCGCATGGTGGCTGAATATGATCGCCGTCGCAAACTGATCGTAAGCGGATTGAACTCTCTGGGGCTTGATTGCTTCGAGCCGCGCGGCGCATTCTACGCATTTCCGTCGATTCGAAAATCGGGCATGGCCGAAGAGTTATTTTGCGACACGCTGCTGAAGGAAGAGCAGGTGGCCTGCATTCCAGGCAGCGCGTTTGGCGCAGGCGGCGAAGGCTATGTGCGCATGGCATATGCCACGTCGTTTGAGAAGATCGAACGCGCACTGGAACGCCTGCATCGATTTATGCAGCGCCACGGCTGATCAGTGTGCCGGTGGGTCAGTGAGCGGTGGGCCGGTGAGCCGTATGGCATTTACCGCCCACCGGCAAACCGCCCACCGTATACCGACTAAGGCGCGGCTGTGATGCTGACGTTGTCGAACGCAACATCGGTGCCGGCATTGTCAATGACGGTCAGCGCGAACACGCCCACATCACCGCTCGGGAAATCGGCGTCGGTGCGCGAGGTGATCAGCGTATCGTTGACAAAGTAATCGATCTTGTCACCCTTCATGGTGATTTTGATGCGGTTGGGCGTTCCGTCGGCCTTTATCGCCGGATGTTGCAGCCAGTCGGCCCAGTTTTGCCACTTGCCGTCTTTCATCAACCCGGCGCGCCAGTAGCCATCGGATGAGATCTCAAAATGATAGAAGTTTTGGCGGTCCTTGACGCGAAAGAGCACGCCAAAGCCGTTGTCTGTCGGCCCGCCTACCGGCTGCGCATCAACTTCATACACCGCGTCCTTGAACAGCTTGTTGGCTGTGCTCCAAATGGTGAAGTTCTCGTTTTTCACCAAAATGCGCAATCGTCCGGCGTCGTATTTGACATCGCCGGAGAGATCGGATGAGATGGTCCAGCCGCTTTGCGGGTTGCCAAAATCGTCGGTGTATGGCAGCGCGGTCAGCGCCGGCCCGCTTTCGGTTTGGCATGCGGCCAGAAGAAAGGCCGCAGCGCAGACGGTGAGTGCGCGTAGTCGGTTGGTCATGACCCCCCCAATATAATCGTCCTGTGCCACGACCGCCGCAATCATTGCTGACCCTGACTGCCATCATCGCGTTGTCGCTACCCGTCAAATCGGTTTTGTCGGCGCTTCCACCGCCGGATGATCGAAACCCTGCACCCATTTCCCGCGCGACGGCGGCGCCTGTGCGCACCACCGCCACCGCCGACAGCGCCCCGGCTCAGCCAAGCGCAGCGTTGCCTGTGTCGGCACGTGTGCCGATCTTGATGTATCACTATGTCTCCGATCCGCTCATCACCGCCGATCGGCTGCGGCGCGACCTGAGTGTTTCGCCCGGCGCTTTTGCGGAGCAGATGCGCTTTCTCCATGACAACGGCTACACCACCATCAGCCTGGACGCGCTGTACGCGTATCTCAGCCGCGGCGAAACGCTCCCGCCCAAGGCCGTGGTTCTGACGTTTGACGACGGACACATCGACCACTATGCCACCGTCTTTCCTTTGCTCAAACAATATGGCATGACCGGCACGTTTTTCGTGGTGGCCGACTACGCCACATTCAGCTACACCAACCCGGCGTATATGAGCTGGGCGCAGATTCGTGAAATGTCGGAAGCCGGCATGAGCATCGAATCGCATGGCCGAACCCATCGCGAGCTGCGCAACCGCAGCTTCCAGTTTCTGGTGTGGGAGGTGCTTGGGCCGATTGAGCAGATCGAAGCCTACACTGGCAGGCGCCCGCGCTTTTTTTGCTATCCGGTTGGGCACTATGACCCGGCTGTGATACGCATGCTCAAATCGGTGCAAACGCTGGCCGCCGTCACGACAGAATATGGCGCTGAGCACAGCCTGGCCAACGCCTACACCTGGAAGCGCCTGCGCATGAGAAATACCACGACACTGCCGCAGTTCGAGTCGATGCTTGGATTGACGCAGTAAACTGCACGCGATGATGTTGTTCAAGACCGGCTTGCGCTATCTGCTGCGGCGGCCGCTGATTTCGTTGTTGTGCGTGCTGGGCGTCGCGTTGGGCGTGGCCGTGGTCATCGCGATTGATCTGGCCAATGAAAGTGCATCGCGCGCATTTAACCTGAGCACGGAGACGGTCGCCGGAAAAGCCACGCACCAGGTTTCTGGCGCCAATGGCCTGCTCGATCAAGACATCTATCGCCGGCTCAAGGTCGATCTGAACGTGCGCGAGGCGGCGCCGGTGCTGGCCGCGTTTGTCGTGGCGGTGGATCTGGAGCAGCAACCCATGCGCGTGCTCGGCGTGGATGCGTTTGCAGAAGGACCATTTCGAAACTATCTCGGGCGAGGGGCCGAATCCGTCGGCGCCGATCTGACACAGCTGTTCACCCAGCGCGATGCGGTCCTGATCGGGCAGAGCATGGCTCGCCGCTATGGCCTGAAGCGCGGCAGCACGATCACGCTGCGGGTGGGCGATGCGCGCACAACTGTGCGTGTGCTCGGTTTAATCAGCTCGCCCGACGCGAACAGCCTCCGCGCGCTTGACGGCCTGATCATCATGGATTTGGGTGCGGCGCAGCGGCTGTTGAACCTGCCCGGCAAGCTCAGCAACATCGACTTGATCGCCGACGAGCGAACCGCCGCGGGCCGCGACATTCTGCAGCGCATCACGGCGATTTTGCCGCCCGACGCGCGCATCGAAAAGCCCGAACGGCGCAGCCGCAGCGTCGAAAGCCTGAGCGACGCTTTTCGCTTGAACCTGACCGCGCTCAGCTTGCTGGCGCTCGTCGTCGGCATGTTTCTGATCTACAACACGATCACGTTTTCAGTGGTGCAGCGCCGGCCGATCATAGGCACGTTGCGCTGCCTGGGCGTGACGCAGGGCGAGATTTTTCGTCTGATCCTTAGCGAGACGTTATTGCTCGCCACGATCGGCGGCCTGCTCGGCGTCGTGCTGGGCGTGCTGCTGGGTCAGGGTGCGGTGGCGTTGGTGACGCGCACCATCAATGACCTGTACTACGTCGTCACGGTGCGCGATGTGACGGTGGCGCCATTGGTGTTGTTCAAAGGCTTCGCGCTGGGCATGGTGGCGTCGCTGGTGGCGGCGCTGGCTCCAGCCTACGAAGCGACCAGCATTCCGCCCATCACAGCGTTGAAGCGAACGGTGGTGGAGCAGCGTGTGAGCAAGCTGCTGCCGTATGTCGCCGCAGTAGGCGCCGGGCTGCTGGCGCTCGGCGCGATGCTGTTGCTGCTGACCACGCAGCTGGTGGTCAACCTCGGCGGCATTTTCTTTGTGCTGATCGGCGTGGCACTGATGAGCCCGCTGGTCACGCAATGGCTGATGCGCGGGGCGGCGCTCGTGCTGAACGTTATGGCTGGGTTGATCGGGCGCATGGCGGCGCGCAATGTCACCAATGCCATATCGCGCACGGCAATTGCCATTGCATCGTTGATGGTGGCTGTTTCGGTGATCATTGGCCTGCAAAGCATGATCAGCAGCTTTCGACGCACAGTTGAATCATGGCTGGACACCACCCTTACGGCCGACGTCTACATTACTCCAGCGCCCACCGCCGGCGCAGGCAGCCTGGTGCGCATGGACCCGGCGCTGGTTGAACAGTTTCGCGGCGACGCCGGCGTGGCGGATGTGTCGGTCCTGCGCCGCGCGCTCGCCGAGTTCAAGACCGCAGTCACTGATTGGTCGCCCATCACGCTGTTGTCTGTGGGTTCTTCGCGCGAGCAATCGCCGAACACGCATGTGTGGAGCGCGCGGCCCGGCACAGGACTGTGGGCCAGCATGCGCGGCCGCGACGAAATCCAGGTGAGCGAGCCGTTTGCAAACAAGCACGGCGTGACTCGCCAAAACAACGTGGTGACATTGCGCACCGCGCGAGGCGACCGGCCGTTCACAGTGATCGCCGTGTATTACGACTATGGCAGTGATGCTGGCGTGATTCTGATGCGGCGCGACGCGTATCAGCAGTACTTTGACGACGATGCGATTTCCTCGATCGCCTTGTATTTGCGCGAGGGAGCGAACGCCGGCCAGGCGGCTGATGCCTACCACACCCAACTGGCCGGCCGCGAGCTGCTGATTAGCGCCAATCGCGAGCTGCGTGAAAATGCGCTGGCCGTGTTTGACCGCACATTTGCGATCACCGGCGCGCTCAACGTGCTGGCTACCGTCGTTGCGTTCATCGGCGTGCTCAGCGCGCTGATGGCGCTGCAAATTGAGCGCACGCGCGAGCTTGGCGTGCTGCGCGCCAACGGCATGACCTTGCGGCAGATGTGGGGCATGACGCTGATGGAAACCGGGCTGATGGGCGGCACGGCCGGCCTGCTCGCGATGCCCACCGGCTTGTTGCTGGCGTTCGTGCTGGTCTACATCATCAACTTGCGCTCGTTTGGATGGACAATTCAACTGGTGCTCGATCCGCTGACGTTTGCTCAAGCATTGGCCGTGGCCATGGGCTCGGCGTTGCTGGCGGCCATCTACCCAATGCTCCGCTTGAGCAAGATCCAAATTGCCAGCGCGGTGCGGCAGGAATAGACACGCGAGAACGAAACATGAATTACTGGCTTTTGAAATCTGAACCGAGCGTGTTTGGAATTGAGCAGCTCAAGAAAGTGAAGTCGGCAATATGGGATGGTGTGCGCAACTATCAGGCGCGCAACCATTTGCGGACGGCCGAAGTTGGCGACCTGGCATTTTTCTATCACTCCAACATCGATCCGACCGGACTCGCCGGGCTCTGCAAAGTGATCGCCACCAACGTGGCCGATCCAACTCAATTCGATCCGAAATCCGAGTATTACGACCCCAAAAGCACCCGGGCCGAGCCGCGCTGGCAAACCGTCAAGGTCGAGTATGTTGAAACGTTTCCGCGAGTGATCACGCTGGATGAGTTGAAGATCAGCTTTTCGCCGGAAGAGCTGCTGGTCGTGCGCAAGGGCATGCGCTTGTCGGTGATGCCGGTGAGCGAAGCCGCCGCTCAACGGATGCTGACGATTGCGCGCGCGGGCTAGATGGGTTAGTCGCGCAGCAAGATCACGTGAAACTCGAGCGGGCCATGCACGCCGAAGACCGGTGACATTTCAATGTCGGCCGTGCGGCTGCAGCCGGTGATCAACGTGATGTTGCTGGACGTGCGCAGTTCTTGCAGCTTGTCGCCATAGCGGCCCGCCACCCAGTCTTCGAGGCGCGGGATGAGCTGGCTTTCGAGGACCAGTGCGATATGCGTGGGCGGCAGCAGCGAGGCCATGCGGCTGCGGCCCGGCCCGGCGTTGAGCACCAGAGTGCCGGTCGCGGCGATGGCCCAGTCGCAACCTGTGATGCCCGCCTGCGCGGTTTCCACCGCGACGTTGTCGCCTTGCACCTGTGCAATGTTCAATTGACCTAACAGCGGCATTACACCGGCGATGGGCAAATGACGCTCGTCCCATAGCGTGGCGCGCTGCACGCCGCGTTCGATCAGCAAGGATTTGAGCGTGTCCAGAGCCTCTTGCGGCGATGCCGCCCGGTGCACAACACCCTTAACGCGCTCGACCTCGGCGACAAACCGCGTCGCCAGGTCTTCGCCGTCGGCCAACTGGGTGACCGGGAGATCGGTATGGTGGGTTTCAGCGGCCGGGAAGGGCAGGCCGGCGCTCAGAGCGTTTCGCAGCTTGCCCAGGATATCGTCACGTGCTGAGGTCATGCGAGGTAATGATGCCACAGGTGCGAAAGTCGGCCCGGGGGAAAAATTTATAGGTTTAAATTGGGTTAGATGTGCTAAATAATAAATTTTT
>JANMNW010000582.1:0-11326 GCA_031368515.1 Chloroflexota bacterium | reverse complement strand
GGCCATCGCCCGCAGGGCGCGCGGCGATTGTCCATAGTGTTGTTTCACCAGGCGCGAGAAGTGAAACGCATTCTGAAAACCGCATTGTGCCGCAACCTGTTCGATGGACAGACCGGTGGCCCCAAGCAGATCCGCGCCGCGCCGCACGCGCGCGCGCCAAATGTATTTGGCCGGGGTGATGCCCAGCGCGCGCCGAAACAGCTTGATCAAGTGCTGCGGCGTGACGCCGGCTTCATGCGCGACGGCGGCCACCGTCAGCGGCTCAGTCAGGCGGGAGGCGATAACCGCCTGTGCGGTCTGAACCGGGTCGGGCAGCGCCGCCGAGGCCAGCGTCTGCGCTTCGAACAGAAACTGATGCATCAGCGCAAGCCCAAGCTGATCGATCAGCGCCGCGCCGGCTGGCAGCTCCTGGCTCGCCACGCTCAGGCCAAGCTCGACCAAGCTTTGCAGGCGCGTTGTCACAGGCAGTGCGAACGGCGCCCGGCCAAGCGCATCGGCCAGATCAGCGGAAACCAGCGCGGGCGACACCGCGCACCAGCTGTGATGCGTCGTCCGAACGCGGTCAAACTCGAACAGTTCGTGGCAGCCTGGGCGCATCAGCGCGGCATAGCCCTCCGGAATTGGCCGCAAAACGCAATCTACCGAGACTGTGGCATCGCCCGAATAGACTACGACAAGCTGAAAATCAGGCTGCACGCGCGGGCCGCACACCCCGCCGGGTGCATAGGTGACATCGCCAAACACCGTGCGGCCCGACGCCCGCGCCACTCGATTCAGTCTGGATAGGTTTTGGACCATTTTGGGTATTGCCACTATGCCAGATGATAAGGTAAAACTCAGGCATGGCAATTCTGGATATCAAACGATCTGAGGATTTTGTGGCTGTCGTCACCGCCGAGCGACCCGAATTCACCCACCACCCCTATGCCAGCTGGAAGAATGGCGCGGCGCCAGCGGGCTTTTTCAAGCGTGGAGATGCGGCGCTGGCGACGTTTTTCAAAGAGAACGGCTTCCTGGTGTTGCAGGATGCGCTGAGCGCGGCCGAGGTCGATGCGCTCAACAGAGAGACGAACGAGATATGCCGCGGCGAGCGCGGCTTTGTCAACGGCGTGCAATCGGTTGCGCCGGGTGAAAGCGACGCGGATGTGTTGCGGCGCTACTTGTGCATCCACTTTCCGCACAAAATCGCCGCCGGCATGTATGACGCGCTGTCTCATCCGGCGATTGTCGAGACATTGGTGCGTGTGATCGGGCCTAACGTCAAGTGCATGCAGTCGATGCTATTCATCAAGGCGTCGGGCAAGCCGGGTCAGGCCTGGCATCAAGACGAGTTTTACATCCCCACCCGCGACCGATCGCTGCTGGGCGCATGGATTGCCCTGGACGACGCCACAGTAGAGAACGGCTGTCTATGGGTGATCCCTGGTTCGCACAAGCATGGCGTGCTGTGGCCGCAGCATCAACAGCGCGATCATCGCTTCGATTGCGCTGGCGAAGCGACCTTCTTCCCGTACACCGACGATGATGCTGTGCCGGTCGAAGTCAAGAAGGGCAGCATCGTATTCTTCAATGGCTACTTGCTGCACCGCTCGCTGCCCAACTACGCGCAGTCGGGCTACCGCCGCGCGCTGGTCAACCACTACATGAGCGCCGAGTCGCTGCTGCCCTGGTTCCGCACGGACAAGGAAGGCTCGGTCGCGTCAATGGACTACCGCGACATCATCATGGTTGCCGGAAAAGATCCGTATGCGTGGAAGGGACTTGAAGAACGAGCGGCGGCGCATGTGCGCTCGTCAGGTGAAGGTGGCTGCGGCAGCCAGGAGCGCAACCAGGAAGCGTTGCTCGCGCGCAATATGGTTCTACTTGAGGAAGACGACCACGATCATTGAATTATGTGAGGCCGCCAACCTGACAGGTAAGGTTGTCTTAAGCTTTTTGCCGCCAACCTGACAGGTAAAGAAATTCTCAGATTTCGAACGCGCCGACAAATGCAGCCAATGTCGGCGCGTTCGCTTCGCGGTCCAGCACGGCAAATTCGACACGTGCGAACGTGCCGGCAAACTCGCCACGCAGCAGATCGCGAAAGATCACGGCAATGCGCTGCGGATCGTTTTGAAAAACGCCGCAGCCCCATGCGCCCAGCACCAGCGCTTCAATATTGTGCAGCGCGGCCACGGCCAGCACTTTGCGCGCGCGGCGGGCCATCAGCTCGTCGATTTGCCCCACCATCTCCGGTTCGGATTGCCGGATTGCCGCAGCATTCACCGCCGCCGCTGTGATCAATGAGCAGGTCCAAGGCGTCTCCAGCAACGCGCCAGCGTCGTCACGAAATACCGGCACATCGGGCGAAAAGATGACGCGGTCGGAATAGGCCGCCGTCTCGCCGTCGCGGTGATGGGCATAGAACTCGAACTTGGCTTTCAGGCAGGCATACAACCCCGTAGCACGCGCCAGGCTTTCTTCTTGCGCTTGCGCCCCCGCCAGAAAGCCGCCGCCCGGATGCTTGGCCGAGGCAAAATTCAGGGCCGCCACCCGTTTGTGGCGGGCGCACATGGCGTGGGCCGCCTCAAGCGTGCTGCGATTGGCGACAACAATCTGCGTCGGTGTCCCCGCCGCCTGCGGCACGAAGGACAATTCATGCTCAGGCAAATACAGCACCGTACCGCGCACCGCCTCGCGCAATGCGGCCGAGATCATCACCGTCGCCCCGGCAGGCGAGGTGTAGCGGCCGACGTTCAAGATCTTGAGCGTCTCCTGCGCAAGTTGGGCGCGCAGCGTGCGAGTCATTTCACCTAGTCCACCCAGTCGAGCGTGCGAGTCACCGCCTTCTGCCAGTTGGCATAGTATGCCGCACGTTGTTTTGCGCTCATATGCGGCGACCATGTCTTCCCAGCGCGCCAGTTGGCGCGCAATTCGTTTTGATCCCGCCAGAAGCCCACCGCCAGTCCGGCGGCATAAGCCGCGCCCAGCGCCGTCGTTTCCGCCACCACCGGCCGGATCACTGGAACATTTAGCATATCCGATTGAAATTGCATGAGGCGCTCGTTCTGCACCATGCCGCCATCCACCTTGAGCGCCTTGAGCCGCACGCCGGAATCCTTGTTCATGGCGTCCAGGACCTCGCGCGTTTGAAACGCCGTGGCTTCGAGCGCCGCGCGCGCCACATGCCCTTTGTTGACATAGCGCGTCAACCCGGCGATGACTCCGCGCGCGGAATCCTTCCAATGCGGCGCGTACAGCCCGGAAAAAGCCGGCACAAAATAAACGCCGCCGTTGTCGCCAACGGTTTCAGCCAGCGCCTCAATATCGGCCGACTTTTCGATCAACCCCAGGTTGTCGCGCAGCCACTGCACCAGCGCGCCGGCGATGGCGATCGACCCTTCAAGCGCGTAAACCGCCGGCGCATCGCCAATCTTGTAGCCCAGCGTGGTGAGTAGCCCGTTTTTCGAGACAACTGGTTGCGTGCCCGTATTCAAAAGCATGAAACAACCGGTGCCGTAGGTGTTCTTGGCCTCGCCCTTGGCATAGCACGCCTGGCCGAACAGCGCCGCCTGTTGATCGCCCAAAATACCCGCGACCGGCACGCCGCGCAGCGCGTCCAGCTGCGCCTCGCCATACGCTTCGCTCGACGAGCGAATCTCCGGCAGCATCTCGCGGGGCACGCCAAGCGCCTTGAGCATCACCGGGTCCCAATCCAGCGTCTTCAAGTTCATCAGCATGGTGCGGCTGGCGTTGGTCACATCGGTGATGTGTTTGCCGGTCAGGTTCCACACCAGCCAGCTGTCAATCGTGCCAAACAGCAACTCCCCTTTGGCCGCGCGTTTGCGCGCGCCGGGCACGTTGTCGAGCAGCCACTTGATTTTTGGGCCCGAGAAATACGTTGCGAGCGGCAGCCCCACGCGCTTCTGAAAGCGATACTGGCCGCCGGCGCGCGCGAGCTTTGCGCAGATCGCGGCCGTGCGCGTATCCTGCCAGACCACGGCATTGTGTATGGGCTTGCCAGTCGACTTCTCCCACACCACCGCGGTCTCGCGCTGGTTTGTGATGCCGACGGCGGCCAGATCGCGCGCGGTGATTTTGGCCTTGGACATGGCGCCGGCAATCACGCTTTGGGTGCGCGACCAGATCTGCAGCGGATCGTGCTCGACCCAGCCCGGCTTTGGAAAAATCTGATCGTGCTCTCGCTGATCGACCGCAACGATTTCGCCGGCATGGTTGAAAATGATGCAGCGGGTGCTGGTGGTGCCTTGGTCGATCGAGGCGATATACGTCGTGGCCATGAGGTGTTTTATACACCCGAGCCGTGCGTCTGTTTTGGGGCCGTGCAGATGCTTTGCGGCGCCTGTCCTGCTGCGCCGCTAGACATTCAACCCATACACTGGCAAAATGAGCGCACACAGGAGCGTTCATGGCATTCATTACGGCAACACACATACAACAGTTCGAACAACAGGGCTATTTCGTCCTGGAGAATGTCATTCCCGCCCATCATCTCGAGATGCTGCGCAGCGAATGCGCGCGCTACATCGACATGATCGAAGCCGAGATGGACCGGCAGGGCGTCGAGACCATTGGCATCAATCACCGCAACCGCCGCTACTTCATCTCGAATCGCTACAAAGAGAGCCCGTACATCGCCAGCTTTATCTTTAGCGATTTGATGGCGGACATTTGCCGCGCCACTCTGGGGCCGGATGCGTATCTCTTTCACGAGCAGTATGTGGTGAAGGCGGCCGAGAAAGGCATGAAGTTCGGCTGGCATCAGGACAGTGGCTATGTTGGCCATCCGCACCGGCAATATCTCAGTTGCTGGTGCACGCTCGACGATGTCACTGTTGAAAACGGCACGGTCTACATGCTGCCTTACGAGCGCGCGGGCGTGCGTGAAATGATCAAGCATCAGCGCGAGGACGGCACCAATGACTTGATCGGCTACAACGGCAGCGATCCCGGCGAAGCGGTCATCGCGCCAGCCGGCAGCATCGCTTGTTTTTCAAGTGTCTGCTTTCACCGCAGCGGCACCAACACCACGGACAAAGTGCGTCGCATCTATTTGCCGCAGTATTCGGCCGAACCCATCCTGAACCCGGACGGCAGCAAACTGTGGGGGCTCGCAGAGCCTTTCTTGAAGGACGGCCGGATCATCGCCAACGTCGACCATGCCAAGGCAGAAGCGGTCTGGGAAAAATCCCGCATCAGCAACCGGTAACCTTCGGGCTCCGTCCCGCAATCCCGTCCGCGCCACGCGTGCGGGCACAGCGTTCGCGGCACGGAGCCCGAGGGACTACGGCGCGCGTTTGGGCAGACCGACCAAACGCCGCACATCCTTAATGGTGTCCGACGCCATTGCCCGGGCCTTTTCGGCGCCGTGAAACATCAACCGCCGAACGGTGTCGCGATTGCCTTCAAGCTCAGCCTTGCGGCCGCGAAACCCGCTGGTGAGTTCAACCAGGGCATCGGCCACGGCTTCTTTGAGCGGCGCATAGCGGCGCTGCCCGCCGGTGGCGTATTCGCGTTCGAACGCCTCTGCCACATCCATTTTTCCGGTTGAGCGCAACAGACCGAGCAGATTCTGCGCTCCCGCGCCGAGTTCGGTGCCCGCTTCGCCAGTATCGGTCACCGCTGATTTGATCTTGCTGCGCACGGTCTTTTCGTCGTCGGCCATGGCCACATAGCTCTTTGGCCCAAGGCTCTTGCTCATCTTCTTGGCCGGATCGTTCAACGACAGCAATTTGGGCGTCTCAGTGGAGAGCACCGCCGGTTCCGGAAAGTACTCGCCAAACGTGCGATTGAAGCGGTTGGCGATCGTGCGCGACAGCTCCAGGTGCTGCTCTTGATCTTTGCCGACCGGCACAAAGCCCGCCCGATACGCCAGGATGTCCGCCGCCTGTAACACCGGATAGTTAAACAGTCCGGCTGAAACAAACGCATCCTGGCGGCCTTCCAGCTGCTCGCTCTTTTCCTTGAACGTCACCTGGCGCGTCAGATCGCCAAACGAACATATGCAGCTGAAGATCCACGCCAGCTCGGTGTGCTCCGGCACCAGCGATTGCACAAACACCGTGGACTTTTCCGGGTCAAGCCCGGCCGCAAGCAGATCGACAAACAAGTGCTCGGTGCTCGATTTAAGTTTGGCGGGCTCATAGGGCATGGTCATGGCGTGCAAATCGACCACGCAGTAGATCGGGCGATACACGCCCTCGTTTTGAATGCGCACCCAGTTGGCCACCGCGCCAAAGTAATTGCCGATGTGCATCTCGCCGGTGGGCTGAATGCCGCTAAACACGATCTTGTTCATGGTGACCTCCAGTCGACCGCACAAAAGCAAACCGCCCGTCCCCGGGAGGCTGCAAGCCTCCGAGGACGGGCGGTGATAAACCGGCCGTGGTGCCACCTCGGTTGATGCGCTCGGCCTGTGCCGGCACATCCACTCTTTACGGGCAGACCAGGATTCTTCGCCGTCCAATTCAGCCGCGCGTTTGTGTTGGCTCACACCAGCCGCCAACTCTCTGAAACAGGCGCCTGTGCGCCCGCGCAACCTACGTCTACGGCATCGCCGTTCTGCGGCGCGAATTATACGCGCTACTAGAATACGGTCATGCAATTCACCGGCACCTGCTGGAAATACGGTGATGACGTCAACACCGATGTCATCTTCCCCGGCAAATACACATATACCCTGACGGACGTTTCTCAATTTTCGTCCCACGCCATGGAGGATATCGATCCCGACTTCGCCAAGGAAGTCCGGCCCGGCGATATCATCGTCGCCGGCAAAAATTTTGGCTGCGGGTCGTCGCGCGAACAAGCCGCTGTGTGCCTGAAACTCGCCGGCGTGCCGGTGATCGTCGCCAAATCGTTCGCGCGCATTTTCTTTCGCAATTGCGTCAACAACGGTCTGTTGCCGGTGGTCTGTCCTGAGGCCGTCGACGCCGCCGCCAAAGGCGAATCCATCACGGTCGATCTGGACACATGCACGGTCATTACCACGGCGGGGCGCTTCACGTTCCCGCCGCTTTCGCCTTCGGTCACCGCCATCATCGACGCCGGCGGGCTGATCAAGATGTTGCGCAAAAAGCTGGGAACCGAGCATCTCCCCATGCCCGAAGTCAAGTTTTCAAGCGAATGAGGCCGAGTGCTACGCCCAAGGTCGCATGCGCCGATGGCGTCAAAGACTAGACTCATTACCCTGTGTTCCATCAGCAATATGTGATAGGGTGCGCTGTCGTCCCACGCTTGTGCCCGTGCAGCCTGCCTCTGTCCGTTCCTCGCTGAGATTGATACCAGATTTCACAAAAGGTTACTACTGAATGACCATTGCATCGATGCGTCGCGCGTCACTCAACACGGTTGAATCGTCGCCCATAACCCCAGTCGCCAAACAAAACTACGTAAAGTCAGTGGCCTTCACCGGCCAGATGGGCTTTCGCAAAGAGCTGAACCAGCGCGTCGATGCATTTGTGAAAGCAAACGGCCTGAAGACCCGCGACATCCCGGCCATGTATGCCAAGAGCATTACCGTGCTTTTGTGGTGGATCGCCAGCTATGCGCTGATCATCGTCGGCGGGATCAACGGCTGGCATTGGAGCGTGCTGCTGGCGCTTAGCGCGTCGTTCGGGCTGGCCGCCGCAGGCATCGGCTTCAACATCATGCACGACGCCAATCACAATGGCGTGTCAAACCACCCGCTGGTTAACCGCATCCTGAGCTACTCGTGCGAGCTGGTGGGCTTGAGCACCTTTATCTGGCGGCAGCAGCACAACGTCTGGCACCACACATACACCAACATCGCCGGCCTCGACGAAGGTCTGGAGACCGATGGCTGGCTGCGCTCCTCGCCAAAGGACTATTGGAAGCCCAAGTTTCGCTTCCAGCATCTGTATGCGCCGCTGGTATATGCGATGGCCGGTTTCGGCCTGATTTTCCTGCGCAATTACACGGTCTACTTCACGGGCAAATCCAGCGAGCATTTCGTTTACCCGAAGATGACCCGCCAGGAAAAGGTGATGTTCTGGATTGGCCGGGCGTTCAACATGTTGGTCTATGTCGCCGTGCCGCTGCTGGTCTTCCCGTGGTGGCAGGTGTTGATCGGCTTTGCCATCGTGGCAGGCACCGCCGGTTTTGTGATGGCGCACATTCTGATGCTGGCGCACATATCGGATGAACTCGAATTTGTCGAGCCGGTCGGCCAGCCGCTGCATGTCGAGAACGAGTGGGCGATCCATCAAGTGATCACCACCATGAACTTCGCGCCAAAAAGCAAACTGCTGAACTGGTATGTGGGCGGCTTGAACTACCAGATCGAACACCACCTATACCCGCAGATGTGCCATCTGATGTATCCCAAAATCACGCACATCGTGCAGCAGACTTGCAACGAGTATGGGGTGCGCTACACCAGCAACCCCAGCCTGTGGAACGCCCTCGGCGAGCATTACCGGTCGCTGCGCGAGTTCGGCCGTCAGCCGGCATAGCTCCGTCGCCCCGGCTGCGTTATGCGAGCTCGCACTCATCGTGCGCGTGATCACTCGGTAGAATTAATCGCATGTCGATTCTTGTCGGCAAAAATGTCAGCAAGTCGTTTGGGGCGTTTGACGTCTTTGGCGGACTGAATTTTTCGGTCGCCAAAGGCGACAAGGTGGCGCTGGTCGGGCCAAACGGTTGCGGAAAAACCGCCCTGTTGCGCATCATCGGCGGAGCCGACGAAGCCAACCTCGGCGGCGGTGTAACTTTCGCGCGCGGCGTCACCCGCGGCTACCTCGCGCAGACGGCCGAAGATTCCACCGAAACCACCGTTTGGCAGGAAACGCATGCCTCGTTTGCCGAACTGACCGCGCTGCAGTCCCGCATGCAACAGTTGGAGCATGACATGCTCGATACGGCCAAGGCCGAGCGCGCCCTAGAACTCTATGGTGCGGCACAGCATGAATTCGAAGCCAAAGGCGGCTACGAGATCGACAACCGCATCAAGCGCGTGCTGGGCGGGCTGGGCTTTCGCGACGACCAAATGCACACCCCGCTGTCGCAACTCTCAGGCGGCCAGCGCGTGCGCGCGGCGCTGGCCAAGCTGCTGCTGCTCTCGCCCGATGTGCTGCTGCTGGACGAGCCGACCAACCACCTCGACACGCAAGGCGTCGAATGGCTCGAAGCCTTTTTGCAGGAGTGGGAAGGCACGCTGATCGTTGTCTCGCACGATCGATATTTCATCGACGAAGTGTGCGATCACGTCTGGGAAATGCACCCCGGCAGTGACGGCCAATCGCTGCTGGATGACTATCACGGCGCCTATACCGACTTCGTCAAGCAGCGCGCCGAGCGCCAGGAGCGCACGCAGAAAGACTTCGCCGCGCAGCGCGAGTTTATCGCCAAGCAGGAGGAATTCATCCGCCGCCACATGGGCAGCCAGCTCACCGGACAAGCGCGCGGCCGCTTGCGCCGGCTCAACCGCCTGGAGCGGCTGGAGCGCCCCCTTGAGCAGCGGGCGCTGTCGCTGCGCCTCAACAGCGCGCATCGCAGCGGCGACCGGGTGATCGAAACGCACAACCTTTCCGTCGGCTATCGCAGCGCAGAGAAGAAAGAGCGCAAGTTGTTTACCGCGCCGGACTTGCTGCTGTTGCGGACCGAACGCGCGGCGTTGATCGGCCCCAACGGCACCGGCAAAACCACATTTCTAAAGACGCTGCTGGGTGAAGTCGCCCCGCTCAAAGGCGAGGCCAAGCTGGGCGCATCGGTCAAGATCGGTTACTTTGCGCAGGCGCACGAGGGCCTGGACCCGGCCAAGACCGTGCTGGACGAACTGCTGGATTCCAAGCCCGATTTGAAACTCAGCGAAGCGCGCGATCTGCTGGGCCGTTTTCTGTTTAACGGCGACGACCAGTTCAAAAAAATAGACATGCTCAGCGGCGGCGAGCGCGGGCGGGTGGCGCTGGCCAAGCTCACGCTGCAGGGCGCCAATCTGCTGTTGCTCGACGAACCCACCAACCACCTGGACATTCCATCGCAGGAAGTGATCACCGAAGCGCTGCAGAATTTTGACGGCACGTTGCTGTTTGTGTCGCACGATCGCTATCTGATCGCATCGCTGGCGACCCAGTTGTGGATGCTCGTACGCGGCGGCGATGAAACCGGCGAGCTGCAGGTGTTCAAAGGCACCTATGACGAGTGGCGCAACGCCCGCGACGAAGCGCAATATGCGGCGGCGGCGGTGGGCAAAACTCAGACAGCCAAGCCGCAGAATGGCAACGGCGCCAAAACAACGGCCGCTCCCGCGCCCATTCAGGCGGCGCCTGCGCCCACTCTGTCGAAAAATCAGCAGCAACAACGGCTGGTGCGCCTCGAACAACTGGAGAAGCGCATCGCCGAGCTTGAGCACAGGTTGTCCGAGTTCGGCTGGGAGATCGAAGCCGCCGCCGCAGACTACGCCAAGCTGAAAAGCCTCAGCGAGCGCTACAAGCAAACCGAAGCCGAGCTTGCCCAGGCCTGGGACGAATACGGCGAGCTAAGCTAAGCGCTTGAAGTGGGGTGCGCATCCGGCGCAATTGCATATAATCAAAGCGTATGCGGGAGTAGTTCAGTGGTAGAGCGTCTGCTTCCCAAGCAGAATGTCGCGGGTTCGAATCCCGTCTCCCGCTCCTTTGGTACAGCCCGGCCAGCTAAGCTCGCCGGGCTTTCTTATCGCATTCTTCCCGCGCCGCAAGAAGCGTACGCTGCCCGTCGGTCAACGGCGCGAGTTGGCGTCGGTTAAATGGCGGCATGCCTTGCGGCAGATGGAGGAGGCTTCGATCAGCCAACGCCGCGGTCAACTGGCTGTATGTCAAGCGCGACAGCGCGGCATTCCCTATCGTGTGTGCGTTCAGGTGAGGGGCACTCATTCACACAAGCATAGGAGAACTCAATGATTAGCACGAAACGCATACGAGCCGGAATCGCCGTTGCCGCCCTGGCATCCGCAACGTTGTTCGCGACAGTGGGTGGAAGTGAGAGCGCTTTGGCCATTAGCCCGATGCACAGCCCCATTCGCGGCGGGCACAAGAAGACGTGCGTTGCGAATACCACGCTGACCATTCGGCGCTTTCCCAACGAATCCTCCCGCAGCCGCGGCACATTGACGGCGGGCCGCAGAGTAAAGCGCAGCGCCGTGGTAGGCGGCTGGATGAAAGTGCCTCGCGGTTGGGTGCCAATGTCGGGGCTAACTTGCTCTTGATCAGACGCGTTTTGTTGTGCGCAACATATTTCTAGCATTAGGATCGCGAAACGGCGCACAATCAGCCTTCTCCGGAGAAGGCTGATTGTGCGCCGTTTCGCGATCCTAATGCTAGAAATATGT
>JANMNW010000581.1:0-13573 GCA_031368515.1 Chloroflexota bacterium | reverse complement strand
GGCCAACCTTAAGCTGGCCAGCGGCATCGCCGATGCCCAGGGCATGCTGGATGTGGGCGTGAAGACGGGCATCGGCACAGACGGCCCCGCCAGCAACAACGATCTCGACCACTTCGAAGAGATGCGCCTGGTCTCTCTGCTCGCCAAAGGCAGTTCGCGCGACCCGGTTTCGATACCGGCTCGCATAGCCATGCAAATGGCGACACTGGGCGGCGCGCGCGCGCTGCACATCGGCGATATAACCGGCTCGCTTGAAGCCGGCAAACGCGCCGACATCATCGTGCTCAACCTGGCCACCTTGCACAACACGCCGCAGTTCTCGACGGTTTGCAAAGATCCCAACGCCATTTACACGCAAATCGTCTATGGCAGCAAGGCGGCCGATGTTCGCGATGTATTTGTCAACGGCAAAACCCTGATGCGCAACCGCGCGCTGCTGACGCTCGATGAATCAGCCATTCGCGCCGAATCCGACGCAACTGCCGCGCGCATCGACGCCTTCCTGGCCGAGCGCGAGGGCGACGTGCTGCACAAGCTGGCGGCCATCGGCGGCGTGCAACAACAGGAGGCGTTCGAGGTTCAGGTGAAGGCGCGCATTGACGACATCGCGCCCATCCGGTCAGCAATCGAAGGCGACGCCGCGTTCAGCGTGGTCCGGCACATGCACTACCGGCAATACGACACATACTTCTACTTCGAGGACGAATCGTCGCGCCTCCGCTACCGCGAAGACGAAACGCTGAATGCGCAGGGCAAAGTCGTCGGATCGCGCTATCGCCTGACGCTGGTCAGCGGGCAAACTGAACGCGAGTTCCCGCACTCGATCTTGCTTTCGCGCGTGCGCTTCTTCTCGTCGGCCGATCGCAGCCTGCGTTTTTACCGCGAATATTTCAAGCCCGTCCGCGAGACCGAAGTGGAAAAAGACCGCCTGCGATGGGAGGTGATCTACGAGGACGAGCCGTTGTTTATCAACCTCGATCGCGTGGTCAAACCCGCGCGCGAAGGCTATTTCCTTGAAATCAAGAGCCGCACATGGAGCCTGCGCGATGCCGAGCGAAAAGCCGAAACGATCAGCAAGATGCTGGCCCGCTTTGGCGTAAGCGACGAGGCCGTGCTGCGGCAGGAATATGTTGAGATCGCGGAAGAAAAATAGATTTGCGCTTGCCCGGCAAAGCGGCAGATGAGAAAACCACAAGACGCCAGGAGCACATCGTTTTTAGCGCTCCTGGCGTCTTGGTGATTTTCCGCGCAACTTCGCCTGGCGCCCAGGCCGTTGACGCGAGCGAATGGCTGTTATTTGAACAGATCCATCATGCCTTTCAGATCGCCCATTCCAGGCGCCTGTGGAGCGGCTTTGTCAACCAAGCCGTTGCCGGAAAGCAGTCCGACCAGCCCGCCCAGCGCGCTGCCCGCCTGTTTCCCGTCGATTTTGGCATGCGCGGCAAATTCTTTAACCAGGCCGGATTTGGCCAGAATATCATCGGCGCCTTTGCCGCCGTTGTTCATCGCGCCGAGCAAGCCTTGCATGTCAAAGCCGCCACCGCCCGACGCGCTGCTCTGGCCGCCAAACAGCTTGTTGATCAAAAATCCGGTGGCCATGCTGGCCATCTCCGGAGGAATGCCGAGTTTGGCCGCCAGCCCCTGGGTCACCGGGGCGAGCAAGCTGGCCATCGGGTTGTTGCCCTGGCCGCCCAGCAATCCGCCAAGCAGGCCCGTTGAGCCGGAGGCGCCACTGCCGGATACCGCGCCCATCAGATCCATCAAGCCGCCGGTGGACTTGCCGGCGCCGCCCAGCGCGCCAGACGCGCCCAGCATGCCGCCCACCATGTCCATCGCGCCGCCCTGCTGCGGCTTGCCGCCGCTGGCGAATCCATTCATCAACTCAGAAAACAGATCACTCATTTCAATTCCTCCCAATTACCGTCAGTGCGAGCTCAAAGTCTAGCACCGCGTTTGTCGCGCGCCGCCAGACATTGATGAAGGTAAAATTGCCCGACTAGGGCGGTTAGCTCAGCTGGTTAGAGCGCCTGTTTTACACACAGGAGGTCACAGGTTCGATCCCTGTACTGCCCACCTTTCGTCCGCCGCTCACACCCCCGCACCCAACCGCACCACTTTCTCGCGGCCCTGTTTGACAAACTCCGTTGCGTTGCAGCTGTCGACGACCGCGCGCGCATACTTGACCACAAAGTTGTAGTCGATGGCGCGGTGGCCGGTCACGATCACCACGCAATCGGATTTTTCGAGCATGCTTTCGGACAGCGGCTGCGACAGCAGCTCGCGCTGTTCGCGCAAGAACACATCGCCGCCAAAGCCGAATCGCGAGACATACGGATCGTGAAAAGTCACCCGCGCGCCGCGCTTGAGCAATAGCTCAATAACGCGTTCGGCCGGCGAGTTGCGCGCGTCATCCACATCGCGCTTGAACGCCACGCCCAGAACGAGCACGGCCGCGTCTTTGGTCGATTGATGCTGGTTGCTCAGCGCGCGCTCGACCAGATCCACCACATGAAACGGCATCGACTGATTGACTTCGGCCGCCAGCTCGATGAACTTGGTGTAGAAGTCGAACTCGCGCGCCTTCCAGGACAAATAATAGGGATCGACGCCGATGCAATGCCCGCCCACGCCGGCGCTGGGCGTAAACGGCATAAAGCCGTACGGCTTGGTCTTGGCCGCCGCGATGACTTCCCACATGTCGATGCCCATGCGCTCGCACAACAACGCCAGCTCGTTCACCAATGCGATATTCACCGAGCGAAAGATGTTTTCCAGCAACTTGGTCATCTCGGCCGCTTTGGGCGAAGACACCTCCACCACCGGCGCGCCGATCACGCGAAGCAGCTCCGAGGCGCGCCGTGTGGCGTCCGGGCGTCCGCCGCCGACCACCTTGGGCGTGTTGGTGACATTCCAGTCGCTGCGGCCCGGATCGATGCGCTCGGGCGAAAATGCGATATCGAAGTCAACGCCGGCGCGCAACCCGCTGCGCTCCAGAATCGGCTGCACCACTTCCTCGGTCGTGCCGGGATAGGTGGTGCTCTGCAGCACGATCATCTGGCCGCGTTGCAGGCGCTGGGCGATGCCCTCGGCGGCGCTGATGATGTAGGACAGATCCGGCGCGCGCATGGCGTCGAACGGTGTCGGCACGCAAATGAAAATGGCGTCGGCATCCTTGAGCGCATCGTAGTCCGTTGTTGCGCGCAGCGTTCCCGCCGCCAGGGTGGCGGCCACATCCGTTGCAGCCACATCCAAAATGTAGCTGCCGCCCTCCATCAGCCGCGCCACCCGGCGCGCATCCACATCTACACCCACCACACGCCTGCCGGCGCGCGCAAATGAGACCGCTAACGGCAGGCCGACATAGCCTAGACCGATGACTGCGATGCGTTGATCGATTCGGAGGGCGGGTTTGGCTGTTGCGGCGTCTTGGGTGTTTCCCAGTCGATGTGAGTGAGCTTCCATGGTCCAAACTCCATAAACCAAAGCATGAACGCGGCCAGCGCCAGCAGCGCCGCCGCGATCAGCAGATTTGCGCGCATGTCCGATTTCGATGCAATGATTGAGATCACGCCCAATGCGCCGCAGACGAGATACAGCATCATGACCGCCTCGCGTTTGGTGAAGCCATGATTGGAGATGCGATGCGACACGTGATCTTTGCCGGGCGTGGTCAGCGGGTTCTTGCCCCGACGCAACCGCGAAATGCTGACCAGGGTGGTGTCAAACAAGGGCAGCGCCAGCACGATCACGGGCGCCAGCCACGACACGCTGGTGTCCTGTCCGATGAAGCGCAGCTTGATCGCGGTGCAGGCCAGCACAAACCCCAGAAACATGCTGCCCGAGTCGCCCATAAAGACATTGGCCGGGTTGAGATTCCAAAACAAAAAGCCGACACAGGCGCCCAGCACCGCGGCGCTCAGCAGCGCCACCAGATACTGTCCGTTCAGCACGGCCAGAACCAGAAAAAACGCGCTGACGACTGCGCTGATCCCAGCCAGCAGGCCATCCATGTTGTCAAGAAAATTCATGGCGTTGGTGATGCCGACAATCCACAACACTGTAACGCCCAGGTCAATCAGCGGCGTCTGAAAAATGCTGATTTGAATGCCGGCATACCAGGCAAACACGGCCGCGCCCAGCTGCACCACCAGCTTGATGTATGCGTTCAGCTGAAAGCGATCGTCAACCAGGCCCAAAAACGACATCAGCGACGCACCCAGCAGCAGCGCGCTCAGCTGAACGAACTCCGCTCGCGCGCGCAGCAGCACGGCCATGGCGATTACGGCGAGAAAAATCGCCACACCGCCCATGCGCGGCACCGGCCGCGCATGCACATCGCGCGCGCGCGGCACGGCCATCACCCCGATGTGCGGCGCGAGCCATTTGCTGAGCGGCGTCAGCGCCAGTGTCAGCACCAGTGCGCCAAAGAACAGGACGATTAGGGTGGTCATGCTTGGGTTATCCGCCCAGCTGCGCCACCAAAGCTTGCAGCCCGGCTTTCTGATCGTCTGGCGCAAGCTCAAGTGCGCGTTTGGCGGCGTCGAGCGCTTTGGCGGTGTCTTTGCTTTCGTTGTACAGCAAGGCCATGTTGCGCCAGGCCGACCAATCCTGCGGATTGAGATCGATCAACTTCTGGCCATAGGCGATGGCTTTGGGCAACTCGCCCAACTGTTGATGCAGCAAAATCAGCTGGCTCAATGCTTGCGTTTGCTTGGGATTGATCAACAACGTGGCTTCAAGCTCCGGCACAGCGCGGCTGGCCATGGCGCGCCACTGCGGCTCGACTTTCGCGGCAAGATCCTTGGCTTCCTTGGTCTTGGCGGTATCGCTGGCCGGGGTGGTGGCAGCTATCTGTTGCGCCTGCAGCCGTTGCTGGTTGAGCGGCTCGGCCTGCTGCAGCCAATAGGATGCCCGCAACAGCCGTGTGCTTTCGAATTTCTGATCGATGGCCAGCGACTGATCGAGTTTGGCGATGGCGGCGCTGTAATCGGCCGCCGACAGATCGGCTTTGCCAGTGGCGCGAAAGAATTCGGCGCGGCGCAGATACAAATTCGCCCACTCGTTCCAAAGCTGCGCATTGTTCGGGCTCAAACCGGTTGCGGATTCATACTCGCGCACGGCGCGCTCGAATCGCGCGGCCTTCTGATCGTTGTTCTGCACCACATCGACCGTTTGAAGCCACATGCGGCCGAGGTTGGCGCTGTGGTCGGTGTTGAGCGGATTGATCACACGCGCTTCTTCGAGAATGATTTTGGCGGCGTTGAGCAGATCCTGCTGGCTAAGACCTGCCGAGGGCAGTGCGTTTGCGCCGCGCGGCCGGTTCCAGTTGGCCACGCCATTGTCAATGATGCGCGTAAAGGGATCGTTCTCCGCGATGCCGCGCGATGGCGTTTGCGGATTGGGATGGCTGCGCGCTTTTTCAAGCAGCGCCCGGCCCAGCCACAAATAGTAAAAGTCTTCGTTGGGCGCCAGATCGATGGCGCGCCGATGGTGCTCGATGGCCATGTCCCAGCCCTGCACCGGCGAGCCGCCGCCGGCCAGCAGCCGCGCGCCCTGCTGGTCCCACGGACTTGCTTGCTTGTACACAATATCCGCCTGAATCGGCTGCAGGTTGCTGGATGACGCCAGCACCAGCACCAACGGCACGCCGATCAGCCCGACAACCAGGCCGCCAATGCCGTTGAGCCCGCGCGGCGGCACCACGCCGCCTTCATAGCGCATCAGCACCGCGCCTGCGACCATGCAGGCCGCAATGAGCAGATAGACAAACGCCGGAAACGCCGCCAACTGCTCGGCGATGTCCAGAATATTGTCGACGGAATTCTGGCTGGCGCGGATGAAATCTACCAGGCGGCCGGCAATAAACGTGCCAAACGTCACCCACACAAACACGCCGATCGCGGCGATCAGCGCCGCTGCAGGCGCCACAGCTTCACGATTGCCGCGCAGGATGTCCTGCAGATGGAGTTCAGATGTAAAAATCGCGACACCCAGCCCGAGCGTGGCGAGGAACATGATCAGCACGCCGGCGCTTGACTCGACGACATTGCGCAACGGCGGTTGCGGCGGCAGCTCCACCAGCGAGCGCACGAACAACTGGCCGGGGTTCTGATAGCGCGGAATATTGTTGGTGAAGTCGAACGCCAGCACGCCCAGGATCAGCCCAAGCAGCACGCCATACGTGGCCACGGCGCCAAACCATTCCGGCATGCTGCGCCCGGAGCGGCTGGTCGACCGGCGCTGCTGCACCTGCTGTGCCTGTGCCGCGCGGCGCTGACGGCGCGTGCCGGTGACCGGCGGCGCGGCTGCGCCAGTTTCGACACGGGCGGCGGCTGCGGGCTCGGCCGCCGCCAGCTCGGCCTGCGGTGCGCGGTCGCGCAAATATCCGGCGCCCACCACCACCATGGTCGCAATCAACACCCAGAAGTGCGTGCGCGTGCTGGCGATGGCGATGCCGGTGTGAATTTCGACAAAGTGCGCCACAACCGTCGACACGATGCCGATCAGCAGCATCTGGTCGCGCAGCGATAGCTTCGACCGCACTTCCTCGCCTTCTTTGCGCAGCGCGTTGATGACAGCGCTGATGATCAGAAACAAAGCCAGGCCCACGGCGATGCCGCCCGCGGCGCCGACGCCCAGCAGATTGGGCGCGCCAATGCTGACAAAATAGGCCGCCACGGCTCCCCCGCCAAACACCCACAAAGCGACGAACAGCCAGCTCTCAAAGCGCGAGGCGATCAGCCCAATCCAGCTGAATCCAAAATAGAGCACGCTGCCAAACAGCAGCATGTAGGCGACAAAACCCACAAAGCCCGTTATGACCAGCGAATCCCATGTTTCATTGTGGCTGCGATCAGGCGAGGCATTGCGCGCTTCGATATTCGCCAGGGCCGGCGGATAGAAGCGGTTGTAGGCCACATACATCGATTCCGGCCCGTAGCCGATCAGCGGCCGTATGGCGTTCCATCGGTCCAGCGAGCCATCGGGTTGCCGCAGCGGTTCGTGCGGCGCGACAAGTTTGGCGGCGCCTTCCCAAATTAGCACGCGCACCGCGTTGGTGCCGTCGGTTGTTTGCATCACGCTCGAGAGCCGCCGAAACAACGGCACGTTGTCGCGCAGCTGAGTGGCCACCGGATCGGTCTTCGCGACGTTTAGCCAGATCAAAAAGACCAGTCCGCCCAGGCCCAGCGCGATTGAGCCAACGGTCAGCCCGAGCCGCAGGGTGCGCCGCCGGATCAATTGCACCATCAGCAGGATCATGAAGAACGTCCCGGCCAGCCAGCCTAGCTGCGGTCCACGCGAGCCGGCCAGAACCAGCACCACCACCGCGTTCATCAGCAGAATCACAATGTAGGCTGCGGCGCGCACCACATCCGACACGCGCGTCTGCGCGGCTTTGAAGATGGACACAAACGCATCGACGATCTTGTAGACGGTCACAAAGAACGTCATGATCAGGTATGCGGCGATAAAAATCGAATTGCCCATGTTGCCGGCCACGCGTTCGACGGTGTCACCGCCCCACGGCAACGGGTCGATGCGCAGGCGCTGCAAAAGCCCGTAGGTGGCGATCGGAAATGAATTCAAGATCATGACCGTGAGCAACCGCTCTAGTTGCGCGCGCGTGCGCAGGCCTTGCAATACCATGAAGAAGACCACAATGTAGGAGAACGTTGTGTAGGTGCCCTGCAAGCGCTGATACGAGCCGAGAAGGCTCGTGCGCGGTGCAACCGACAGCGCGGTGCTGATCATGTAAACGATCACCAGAATCAGCGTCGGCACGACGAGAGGGGTGCGCCATGTCAGCCGCGTATCGACATGGGCGTTGCCGCGTTCCTCAAACCACTTGACCAGCCAGGCCAGACACATCACGATGGCGATCGAGCGCAACGTGGTCAATTTGTCCGGCTCAAAAACACGGCTGGAGTAGATGTTGAAAAACAGGGGGACAACGATGACGGCCGCCAGCCAGCCCATTTCGATCAGCCGGTCGCACCACATGCTGAGGCGGCTGGCCGGGGCGACTGCGCGAATCGCTGCTGCGGGTGCGGCCGCATCAAGCGCGGATGTGTTTACCATTGTGTTTCCATTGCCGTCGGCGGCGCGTCGATCCTGCCCGCCACAGCGGCAAAAGTTGCAGGATTGTAGCTGACGGGCGTGTGCAAAGCCGTCCCTGAGTCTCCGACTTTTGGAGTGTATCGCCAGCGTTGCAAGATGTCGCATGAACAACACAGCGCGGCTTGGCTGCACAGTTTGGCGGATGCGCCGACCTGCGCGGCGGCGGTCGCCCCTGCTGTTTGGGTCCCGATGTGCGCTTTGGTATAGTCGTCGCGCTGCAAAGGCAAACCTATGAGCAAGTCAAAAGTCGATTCCTCCGCGCGCTATTTGAAAACCCACGAATGGGCGCGCAGTGACGGCGATGAGGTTGTCGCCGGCATCAGCGATCACGCGCAAGATGCGATGGGCGATCTGGTGTATGTGGAGCTGCCGCGCGTGGGCGACACGCTCAAGGCAGGCGACCGCTTTGGCGTGGTCGAATCGGTAAAAGCCGCGTCGGACGTCTACATGCCAGTCACCGGCGTCATCACCGCGGTCAATGCCGCGCTTGAAGGCGGGCCGGAGCTGATCAATCGTGACGCGTATGGCGCGGGTTGGATGATTCGTTTCAAGCCGACGAACCCGGCCGAACTGGAGGCGCTGCTCGACCCCGCTGCCTATCAAGCCCAGCTCGATGCGGAAGAGCACTGACGCGCTACGTTCGCACAAGCGCCATTTTTATGAACTACATTCCGCACACCGACGCCGAACGCCGCGCCATGCTCGATGCCATCGGCGTCCGGCAGATCGAAGATCTGTTTCACGCGGTGCCGCAGCAGCATCGCTTTCCTTCGCTCGATCTGCCGCCTGCGCTCACCGAGATGGAAGTGATGTGGGAGCTGAGCGCGCTGTCCGACGCCAACGCCGATGTCAACCATCACGCCTGTTTTCTTGGCGCGGGCGCATACAACCACTACATTCCATCGCTGGTCGATCACATGATCCGGCGCGGCGAATTCCTGACCGCATACACGCCCTATCAGCCCGAAGTGTCGCAAGGCACGCTGCAGGCCATCTTTGAATTTCAAAGCATGATGAGCCTGCTGACCGGTATGGAGATCAGCACCGCCTCGCACTACGACGGCGCCACCGCATTTGCTGAAGGCGTGCTGATGGCGATCAACACCACCGGTCGCAAGAAAGCGCTGGTTTCGCGCTGGGTTCATCCGCATTACAGGGCCGTGCTGCGCACCTACACGCAATTCAGCACGGAGATCGAGATCATCGAGTTTGACGATACTTCCGCCCTGGACAAGGGGCTGACCGACTACGCGTGCGTGGCGCTGGCTAACCCGGATTTTCGCGGGCGGTTGGACGATCCCGAGCGCTTGGCGGCACTGGCCGGCCGGGTCAAAGCCTCGGGCGGTCTGTTCGTGGTCGCGGTGAATCCCATATCGCTGGGCGTGTTGAAACCGCCGGCCGAATACGAGGCCGATGTGGTGGTGGGCGAAGGCCAGCCGCTGGGCGTGCCGCTCAGTTTTGGCGGGCCGTATCTTGGCTTCTTCTGCACGCGCCGCGAATACATGCGCCGCATCCCCGGCCGCATCGTGGGCGAGACGGTGGACAAAAGCGGCCAGCGCGGCTATGTGCTCACGCTCAAAACGCGCGAGCAGGATATCCGGCGCGAGAAAGCGACCAGCAACATTTGCACCAATCAAGGCTTGATGGCGCTGTGCGCCTGCGTGTATATGAGCACGATGGGCGCGCACGGCCTGAAGCAGGCGGCCAACCTGTGCTATCAAAAAGCGCACTACGCTGCCGATCAGATCGGCGCCAAAGCAGGCGCCAAGTTTCACGTTCTGCGCGACAGGCCGTTTTTTAACGAGTTTGTGGTGAAGTGCCCGCGCCCGGTCGACGAAGTCAACGCCGAGTTGTTCGAAGAGCACGACATCATCGGCGGCTACGATCTCGGCGGGGATTATCCGGAGCTGGCCGGGCACATGTTGTTGTGTTGCACCGAAACCAACACGCGCGAAGAGATTGACGCGTTGGCGAAGGCATTGAGCGCCATCTGACAGAATGAGGTTTGATTAAATGAGCACATCGAAAATTAAGGCCGCCGTCATCGGCGTGGGCGTGGGTTGGAATCACATCGAAGGCTACGCGACGCATCCGGATGTCGATCTCGTCGGCATATGCGATGTCAACCCTCAGGTGCTAAAAGAGCGCGGCGACAAGTTCGACGTGCCCGAAAACCGGCGCTTCACCAACTTCGACGACATGATCGGTTCGTCGAGCATCGACGCGATAAGCGTGGCGTTGCCCAATTTCATGCACGAGCCGGTGGCGCTGAAGTGCCTCAAGCACGGCATGAACGTGCTCTGCGAGAAGCCGTTGGCCACCGATGCGGTGACCGCCCAGCGCATCGCCGACGCCGGCCATGCGGCCAACAAAACGGTGATGGTGTGCTACAACCACCGCTACCGGCCCGAAATCATGTGGCTGAAGGAGCAGATTCTGAACGGCGAGTTTGGCCATTTGTACGCCGGCAAGGCAGGTTGGATGCGCGAGGGCTGGATTCCCACGCATGGCCAGTGGTTTACCCAGAAAGAGCGGGCGGGCGGCGGCGCGCTGATCGATCTGGGCGTGCATGTGCTGGATCTGGCATTGTGGTTGATGGGTTATCCCACCCCGGTCAGCGTAAGCGGCGCGATGTTTGCGGAGTTCGGCATGCGCGGACAAAAGACGCGCCCGCGCAACATCAAGCCGAGCGTGTTCGATGTTGAGGATTCCGGCATGGGCTTTGTGCGGTTCGCCGACGGCGGCGTGCTGCAGTTCGAAAGTGCCTGGGCGAGCCATCGCGAGCCCAACACCGACGCCTATTTTGTGCGCTTGTTCGGCAGCGAAGCCGGCGCAAACTTTTACACGGCAGGCGCCAACGGCGAAACAGTGGCGCTGTACAAATACGTGGCCGACCAGCCCAGCGCGATCATTCCAAAGCTGCAGACCGGCATCAGCGGGCATCACCGCGCCGTGCATCACTTTGTGGATTGCCTGCTGCACAACAAGACGCCCGAATCGCCGGCCGAGCATGGCGTGACCGGCCTGAAGATCATCGACGGCATCTACAAGTCGGCGCAGACCGGGCGCGAAGTAATGCTGTAGGCGCGAAGGACGCGGCGCACTGTGAAAATTGAACTTGAAGGCGTCCGGCTAAAACTTGATCCGCGCGATCCGGAGTTCTATAACAACCCATATCCGTATTACCACGCCATCCGCGAGCACACGCCGGTGGCGTATTGGGAAAACTTCAAAATCTGGGCGTATGTCAACCACGACGACGTCAGCGCGTTGTTGCGCGACCGGCGCTTTGGCCGGCAGATCACTCACATAAAATCGCGCGAGGCGCTGGGCTGGGCGCCGATCCGCGACGAGCTCAAGCCATTTTACGACATCGACGACCTGCAGATGCTGCAGCTGGAGCCGCCCGATCACACGCGACTGCGCAACCTGGTGCAGAAGTCGTTCATGTCGCGGCAGATCGAATCGATGCGACCCAAGCTCGCGGCGTTGTGCGACAGTTTGATCGACGACATGCTGGCGCAGGGCAATACCAACTTCCTGGAGGCGTATGCCACGCCGATACCAGTGATCGCCATCGCGCAACTGCTGGGCGTGCCGGTGGAGACGAAAGACTGGCTGCTCACCTGGTCGCACACGATGGTGCAGATGTACATGCTGGGACGCACACCCGAGCAGGAGTTGCAGGCGGTGCAGGCGTCCAAAGAGTTTGTGGCGTATCTGCGCGATCTTGTGACGCAGCGCCGGGCGCGACCAGCCGACGATTTGATCACACTGCTGATCAGCGCCGAAGAGCAAGGCGACAAGCTTAGCGAAAACGAGCTGATCGCCTCGTGCATTTTGCTGTTAAACGCCGGGCATGAGGCGACGGTCAATGTGATCGGCAACGGCACGCGCGCGCTGCTGACGCATCCGGAACAGTGGCGCATGCTGGTGGAGACGAACGCGCCGGAAGGGTTGGTGCACAGCGCGGTGGAAGAGATGATGCGTTGGGACCCGCCGCTGCATTACTTCCACCGGTGGGTGCTGCAGGATGAGTTGGAGTATCGGGGCCGGCGATACACATTTGGCGACACGATCGCGGTGATGCTGGGCGCGGCCAACCGCGATCCGCTTCGGTTTCCTAATCCGGATGTGTTTGATGTCAGGCGGCCGGTGGAAGCCAACCCGCATGTGTCATTTGGCGGCGGCATCCATTTTTGCGTGGGAGCGCCATTGGCGCGGCTGGAGATGCAGGTGGCGCTGGAGCGATTGGTTCGGCTCCTGCCCCAGCTGGCGATGAAGGAGGATGGTCCGGCGGTGTATCGCAACGCGTTTGGGTTTCACGGCCTGGAGACCTTTCAGGTCAAGACCTGAAAGGTCATGACCTTTATAATCCTGCGCCGCACCATGTCCAAACTTTCCTGCGCCATCATCGGCGGCACCGGCTACACCGGCGGTGAACTGCTCCGCCTGCTCAACGATCACCCCGCCGCCGAAGCCACCCAAATCACCTCGCGCAGCCGTATGGGCGAGTTCGCCCACGCGGCGCACCCCAACCTGCGCAACACGCGCAGCGGCAATCTGCAATTCATCCGTCCCGACGATGTGCAGCCTTGCGAAGTGGTCTTTCTCTGCCTGCCGCACGGCGAAGCCAGCACCCAGATCGATCGCTGGGCGGCGCTCGCTGAAACCGTCATCGACCTCAGCGCCGACTTTCGCTTGCGCGACCTCAACGCCTACAAGCACTGGTACGGCGAAGAGCATCCCGCTCCGGGCTGGCTGGACAAGTTCGTTTACGGCCTGCCCGAACTCACCCGCGACCATCTCAAAGGAGCGCGTTTCGCCAGCGGCGTCGGCTGCAACGCCACCGCCACCAATCTCGCCCTGCTTCCGCTCGTGCGCGCGGGCTTGCTCGACTTTGCGCAGCCCATCGTCTCAGACATCAAAGTCGGCAGCAGCGAAGGCGGCGCCACAGGCAGCGACGGCTCGCACCACCCGGAACGCAGCGGCGCCGTGCGCACGTTTGCCGCGGTCAGCCATCGCCACACCGCCGAAGTGGAACAGTTGATCCGCACCCTTGGCGCCACGCCCGGCCCGATCTACATGACCATCACGTCCATCGAAATGGTGCGTGGAGCCGCCGCCACGGTGCACGCATTTCTCAAAACACCCGCGCAGGAAAAGGATCTGTGGAAAGCCTTTCGCTCCGCCTATAAAGAGGAGCCGTTTGTGCGCCTGGTCAAGACGGCCACCGGCATCTTTCGCGCGCCCGAACCCAAAATCCTGGCCGGGTCAAACTGGGCCGATGTGGGCTTCTACCTCAGTGACGACGGGCGCAAGGTGACTCTGCTGTGCTCGATCGACAACCTGATGAAAGGCGCGGCCGGCAGCGCAGTGCAGTGTCTGAACATCATGCGCGGCTTTGATGAACGCGCAGGGCTGGGATTCACCGGCCTGCACCCCTGACGCGCCT
>JANMNW010000543.1:0-10571 GCA_031368515.1 Chloroflexota bacterium | reverse complement strand
CATGCATGTCCAGAAAATGGCGCACCCCCTGCTCACCCCGCGCGCTGACAACCGCCATCGGGTAGCGGCCATGCAATGACGCCAGCAACTCCGGCACACCTGGCACAGGCGCATATCCAGGATCGGGATGGGTATGACGGGTGCGATTGATCGCGTCAAGCAGTCCGATCAACGGGCGCTCAAGTTGCAGCTCGTCCAGCAGCGCGAATAGAAGATTGCCCGGCCGCTCCGCCGCCATCACCAAGCGTCGCGCCAGGCGCTGACGATGAGAACCCAATGCTGCCGGAAGAATGCGCGCCAGGCGAGCGACATAGGCATTGTCGGTGTCTGACAGCGTGCCATCGATGTCAAACAGCAAGCCCCGGACGCGCGAAACATCGAGCGTCATGACGCACCGCGCGGAGAGCGCCCGTCCTGTTGCCGCAGCGCGGCGATCACTTCCTTGGCGGCGCGATCGGCCGAAGCCAGCGCGCCCTCAATGTAGCCTTCGTAGTACTGCGCAGTCTCGGTGCCGGCAAAATGGATCCGCCCAATTGGCTCATCGATCGCCTCGTATCCCGCCGTCATCACGCCGGGCGGCGCATAGCAGTTGTAGCCGCCGCCGATAAACGGCTCGGTCAGCCAGTCGTGGTCGAAATAGGCGATGGGATACAACGCTTCATCGCCAAAGATGCGGGCCAGATTTTCCAGCACCGCGTGTTTGCGTTGTTCCATGCCTTTGTCGCTCCAGTACACGGCATCGCTGCCGCCGATAAACGCCACCAACGCGTTGTGACGGCCGTCGTGGGAACTGGCATCGAGGGTGTGATCAAGAATCAGATCGTCTGGATCAATTTCGGCAATCGTGCGGCCGCGCCAAAACGCTTTGTCATACAGCGCGAAACACTTGATGACCGAACCCATCTCCATGCGCTGAATCAGCCACATGCGGCGGCGCAGCAGCATCGGTGCAAAATCAATGCGCGAGGTCTGGTTGGGCGGAATAGCCACGATCACTCGCTGGCCGGCGGCGACAATGCCCTCGCCCACCACCCGCACGCCGTCTGCGCTGTGCTCGATGTCATACACCTGGCAATTGAGCTTGAGCGCATCGCCCAACCCGGCGGCCATGCGTTCGACCAAGGTTTGAAAACCCTCCACCAGCCGCAGGCTGTGCGACGAATTGAACATCGCATCCAGCCCGCCGTTGGTCTTGACCGTGCTCAGAAAATGCAAAAATGAAAAGTCTTTGGGCTCAATGGTGTATTCGGTCCGCACCACTTGATCAAAGACATGCCGAAGATAGGGGCTGTCCAAATTGCGGCGCTTCCACTCTTCCACGCTGATCGAATCGAGCTTGCCGGCATTCGGCGAACGCGACGGATTGACGATGTCAATCGTGTTGGCCAACGAATCAAGCTTGGCTTTGAACCACTCCCATTCGGTCTGCGTGAGCTTGTCCATCTTGGAGAGCGGCTGCGCCGTCATGTCTAGCCGCCCCGCGTCGATCTGTTCAAACAGCGTCAGGCCGAATTCGTTCACCAGTGCATGGATGCGCGGCATATGCTCGGGTCCGCCGATCCATTGGCCGCCCAGATCGAAACAAGCGCCGTCGGACAGGCGATGGGTGCGCAGCCGGCCGCCGACGCGCCCATCGGCCTCCAGCACCAGCACATTGCGCCCGGCGGCCTTGATCAAACGGGCGGCGTGAATGCCCGCAATGCCTGCGCCAATCACAATGACATCGGTCGAAAAATCCATGAGTGACAGGAGTGTAACCCGGTTGAAATCCGCCGATGGATGCAATGGTTTACAGTGATGCCCCATGCCTTCTAACAACGTTGTCCTGGCCGCGGCACTCATTTTATTCGGCAGCGCATTGCTGCAATCCACGATCGGATTCGGCAGCGCCATGGTGGCCATGCCGCTGCTCAGCCCGTTGCTGGGCATTCAGACGGCAGCGGCCATCGTTGGCCTGGTCAGCGTTGCGTTCAGCATCCTTGTCGTCATCATCGACCGGCGGCAAATCAACTGGCGGCAGTCGTGGCAGCTGATGCTGGCCTCGCTGGCCGGCGTGCCCTTCGGACTGCTGCTGCTGCGCAACGTGCCGGAACGCGCTGTGCTTTTTGGGCTGGGCACAATCCTGGTCGGCTACGGCTTGTTCGGCCTGACGAGCGCGCGGCTAAAGCTGCGCGGTGAGAATTGGATGGCCTGGCCGCTGGGCTTTGTGTCGGGGGTGCTGGGCGGCGCATACAACACAAACGGGCCACCGCTGGTGGTTTTCGGAACGCTGCAGCAGTGGCCGCCTCAGCAGTTTCGCGCCACGCTGCAGGGCGTGTTTTTCACCACCGGCATCGCCATCGCCGCTGGGCAAGGCGGCGCAGGATTTTGGACGCCGGCGGCGCTGCAGACGACGGCGTGGGCTGCGCCGGGCGTGCTCACGGCGGCGCTGCTGGGGCGCTGGCTCAACACTCGCATTCCGCACGCGGCGTTCACAAAAATCGTCCACGGGATGCTGATTGCGCTGGGCATTGCGCTGATGTTGAGATAGCGCATCCCTGCAGCGTTATTCGCCCGCGCGCACGACCATTACGGTGACATAGCTGCCGTCGGGAAGCAGCTGGGTGCGCACGCGCATCCGCCATTCACCGTTCCGCGGAAAGAACACGCCGTCCGCCGAATACGCGCCGCCGGCCTCAGCTCGAAACGCATACGTGCCCGCCGCAACCGCGCTGAGCGGCGCAACCTCGAGCGTGGGCGTGATCGCGCGCGTTCGCCCGGAGCCCAGGTCCAGCGCCAACACCGTCAATGTCGCTGCGACGCCCGCTCGCGGCGGAAATGGCGAGAGCCGATAGGTGACTTGCACGCCATCGACCGTCTGCGAGCCGGTGCCGCTGGCGTCGAGCGGCATGGCGATGTCGCCGGCGTTGCGCGATGCGGCTTCGTACTGCTCTAACTGTGCCTGCCAGCGCGAAAGCACCACCGATGCCATCAACACCATTGAAGCCAGCACCATCGCCAGCACAATGATGCGCAGGACGAATTTCAGGCGAGGCATGGCAAGCGGCTACTTCAGATACAGCACCGCAAACACCACCAGCCACACAGACACGATGAAGTACCAGTACATGGCGGTGGCGTCGACCAGCAAGCGCCGCTGCGCGGAGAACTGATGCAGGGTGGCGCGCACCAGCACGATGCCCATCATCGCCACGCCCACAAACACGCGCACCACATGAAAAAACAGGATAAAGACAAACAGAGAGCCATAGCTGCTGGCCTGCACCAACGCGGCCAGCTGCGCAAACTCGATCGTTTGCACGGCCATAAAGACCACGCCCATGATTGCCGAAAGGACAATGTTGACGAGCAAGCCGCGCTTGTCATCGCGGGCAATGGCGCGCGCCGCCAGCCAGATCGTCACAGCGCTGGCGAGCGTCAGCACCGTGTTGACGATCGCCGGGGCGAGCGGCGGCCGGGCGATGCCTTCAGGCGGCCATGTCGCGCCGGATGTCACGCTCAGATAGTACCAGGCGAAGAACAAGGCGGCGAAGAACATGGTTTCCGACGCGATGAAGACGCGCACGCCCACTCGGCCGATGTGTGCCCGTTGCTGGGCGGCTGAACGGACGGAACCCGGTGCTGCCGTTGTCGCGTTCATGGTTAATGCGCCGCAGGTGCGCCGTCACCGCTCTCTTCGGCCGAGGCAGCGTTCTTCACTTCGTCAAAAATCCAGGTGCCTAGGCCATAGGCAGTCAGCAGCACGCCGAGCACGATGAACACGACGCGAAAAATGGTGGGCGCAACCGCAAATCCAAGAAACACCATGCCAAAAGCAAGAATGATCGGCGAGAGGCTGGGCGAAGGCATGTGGATGTGTTCCTCATGCTCATGGCCGTGATCGTTGTTGTGAGAATTTTCCATAGGTCTACTTGGGCATATACATCAGCACCCAAATGGCGCCGAGCGTTGAGCCAATAATCACCAGCCCAACCGCGAACAATGCTGTCGCGCGGGCGCGGGATCTCATGTGTTTTGGAATCATAGCGTATCGCTTCAACCTGCCGTTAGCCGGTCTGCCACCATCAGCAAAAACAGCAACGCCAGATACAACAGTGAGTAGCCATACAGGCCCCAGACATGCTTGGGCGTGCGCGCGCGCAGCACGCGCCAGGCGTACCAGACAAACACCGCGCCAAGCGCCACCGCGCCGGCCAGGTAAAGCAAACCCATCGCGCCCATCGGCGTCAGGATCAGCGACAGCGCAAACATGCCGACCGAATAGATCAGCATCTGTCGCGCGGTCTCATCTTCGGTGCCGATCACCGGCAGCATTGGAATGCCCGCGGCGGCATAGTCTTTTTGCTTCATCAGCGCCAGCGCCCAGAAGTGCGGCGGAGTCCAATAAAAGATGATCAAAAACAGCACCAACGCGCTCAGGCTGAGGCTGCCGCTAGCGGCCGCCCAACCGATCAACGGCGGCACCGCGCCGGCGCCGCCGCCGATGACGATGTTCTGCCAAGTGCTGCGCTTGAGCCAGCTGGTGTAAATAATCGTGTAATACACGAAACCCAGCAGTGCCAGCGCAGCCGCCAGCACGGTGACAAACAACACGTAGATCAGCAGCGACGTCGCCAGCAGCGTAAACGAAAACACCAGCGCGCGTGCCGGCGTGATGCGCCCGCTTGGGATCGGCCGCAGGCTGGTGCGGCCCATCTTGGCGTCGATGTCACGATCGAACCACATGTTGTAGGCATTGGCCGCGCCCACCATGAGATAGCCTGCAATCGTTGCAAAGAGCACCAGATGCCACGGCGGCACGCCCCGCGGTGTCAGAAACATCGCCGTCACGGTGGTAAACAGCAGAAGCGACACCACTTTGGGTTTCGTCAGCGCCACATAGTCGTCCACGGTCTGGCGCCACGCCGCTTTCTGCTTCTGCGCCGGTTCCGGCAAAGCCAGCGGCGCGCGCGCAGCGCCGATTGTCGCCAGCAATGAACCCGCCCAGGTCAGCGCCCCGACAGCGTTGTGCAGGGTTGAGAGGATGGCCGGCCGCTCGAACAGCACCATCGCGATGCCCAAAGCCATTTGCGCAAGCAGACCCGCCAGAACCAGATCCAGAAACTGTTTTACATCGCTTGACACTTGCGCGCCTGAACGGCGTGCACGCCGCCAGACGCCAACTGCATGCATCACCACAAGCACCGACAGCGCGCGATGCATCCACTGCGCAAAGGCAAGCGAGCCGCCATTGGGAAACAGCCCGCCGTTGCACAGCGGCCAAGTCGCGCCGCAAGCCAGCGCTGCGCCGTTGGCCGAAACCAGCGAGCCTGTCACGAGGACAACAAACACCAGCGCCGCCAGTAGGGTCAGCGAACGTTGATAGGCGCGCGTGCGCGGTGTGCGCTCATCCATCACCGGTTCCCGGCGCAGCACAGCGGGCAGCACCGCCACGCAGCCGAACATGGCAAGCCCGACGGTCAGATGCAACACGCGATCGAGCGTTTGCAACTGAGCCCAAACGAGAACGGCCCCAAGCAACACCTGGGCGACGGTCAGCGCAAGCGCTGTGGCGCTGATTCGCCGCGCGCTCGCATTTGCGCGCCAAAACCACGCCAGAAGCGCGCTTGCCAGCACAAATGCGCCGGACAGCGCGGTCAACACCCGGTGGGCCACATCAAAAAACACACCGGTAGACGCATACGGCAACACCGCGCTGTAACACAACGGCCAGTCGGAGCACGCCAGCCCGGTGTTGGTGAGCCGCAGCACGCTTCCCGAAACCAGCAGCGCAAAACTGCAGAACGCCGCGGCGAGCGCAATCGCGGACAAGGCCGAAATGCGCCGATCAACCTGCGTGCGATCTAGCGTTGCGGTTGCGCTATTCATGGTGACAAACAAACGAACCCGATTCCTGCAGGAATCGGGTTCGTGTCAATATGCGCCGAACCCGGCTAATGCTGTCCTTCGGTCAAACCCAGGCGCGCATCGCGGGCCGGGCGCTCGCTGTGCACAGTGGGGATCTTGGCGAAGTTGAACTCGGGCGGCGGCGAAGGGATCATCCACTCCAGTGTGTTGCCTTCCCACGGATCGGCCGGCGCCTTGGCGCTCTTGATCAACTTGATGCAGTTGATGATGAAGACCAGAACCGACAGCGCAATCGTGAACGCGCCAATGGTGGCGATCAGGTTGTTCAGCGCCCAACCGCGATCGGCTGTGTATGTGGCAATTCGGCGCGGCATGCCCTCCAGACCGAGGATGTGCATCGGGAAGAAGGTCAGATTAAAGCCAATCAGCATCAGCCAGAATTGCAGCTTGCCCAGTTTGTCGTCAAACATTTTGCCGAGCACTTTGGGCACCCAGTAATATAGGCCGGCAAAGATGCCGAAGACCGAGCCTCCGAAAAGCACGTAATGAAAGTGCGCCACAACCCAATAGCTGTTGTGAAGGTACGAGTTGACGGGGCCGGCGGCTTGAATCACACCCGTAATACCGCCGAGCGTGAACGTGCTCAGAAAGCCTATGCTCATGAGCAACGGCGTCTTCAGGTTCAACGACCCGCCCCACATGGTGAAGATCCAGTTGAACATCTTCACGCCGGTCGGGACGGCAATGACCATGGTGGTGAAGATAAAGAAGCGCTCGAGCGCCGGGCTCACGCCGCTGACAAACATGTGATGCACCCAGGTCGTAAACCCGAGCAATCCGATCAATACTGTAGAGACCACCACCGCCTTCAAGCCAAACAGCGGCTTGCGCGAGAACACCGGCAAGATCTCCGAGATGATGCCCATGGCCGGCACCACCATGATGTACACCGCAGGGTGCGAGTAGAACCAGAACATGTGCTGCCACAGGCGGGCGTTGCTGGTTGTAAAGAATTGCGTGGCGAAGTTGCGGTCGGCCACCAGCATTACCAGCGCGGCGGTCAGCACCGGCGTGGCCAGCAGCACCATGACAGCGGTTGTGATCATCGCCCAGACAAACAGCGGAATGCGCCAGGCGGTCATGCCCGGCGCGCGCATGGTCATGACAGTGACCAAAAAGTTCACCGAGCCCAGCGTGCTGCCGATGCCGGTCAGGATCAGGCCGAGCAGCCAGATGTCCATGCCAATTTGCGACGAATACTTGCTCGTTGAGAGCGGCACATATGCCGTCCATGCAGCGTGCGAGCGATCGCCGATCACAAATGCAACCGACATGATGATGCCAGCGCCGAGTGTGATCCAGAACGCAAATGCGTTCAAACGCGGGAAGGCCACATCGCGCGCGCCGATCATGATCGGCAGGAAGTAGTTGCCAAAGCCGCCGACCAGCATCGGAATCGTGAACAAGAAGATCATGCCCGTGCCGTGCATGGTGAAGATCTGGTTGTATTCCTCCGGCTTGATGATCTCAAGCCCAGGCTGCGCCAGCTGCGTGCGGATGATCAGCGCCAGAATGCCAGACAACACAAAGAACGTAAACGACATCACCATATACATGATGCCAATCTTCTTGTGGTCAACCGTAGTCAACCAGCTCAAAATGCCGTGATCAATGTTTCTGCGGGCGGCGATAGGGATACTTATGCTTGCCATATCTTTCCTATATTTTTCACTTCAGAGTTTGTAAATACGCAACTAAGTCGGCGATTTCTTGCGGCTTGAGGTTGTTATTGGGCATGGCCGTACCTTTCTTGATTGACTGCGGGTCTTTCAGCCACTTGGCGAGATTTTCTGGAGTGTTGGCAAACCCTTCCACTTGAGCGATGGTCGGGTAGGTCTGAAAGTGGGTAAGTGCACGTGGTGCCACTTTACCCTGTGCAGTTGTTCCCTCAATCATATGACAGGCTTTGCACGGGCCAGTATCAGTCAGAATCGTCTTGCCGCGCGCTGGGTCGCCCGCCTGAACTGGGCCGTTGGCTGCACCCGTCTGCTCAGCATACCATTGTTTATATTCTTCTTCAGGCAATGCCTTTATTCTGGAAAGCATATAAGCATGTCGTAAACCGCAATACACGTTGCACTGGCCTATATAGTCGCCCGGCGGCACATTAAAGAAAACGTAGGACTTTTCACCGGGATTTACATAACGCATGGGGCCGAACTGGGGGACATACCATGCATGAATCACATCACCAGAGCTCATGTCCAGCCGCACATTCTTGTTGGCCGGAATGATCAGTGGTCCGGGTCGATTCGTGTCGGCAATCAGCTCACCATTGTTGTAGTTAAATATCCAAAACCATTGGCGGCCGGTGACCTCGATCGCTAGATCGACTGGCATAGCCTCTTTCACCCGTTTCTCAGCCACCAGATCACCAATTGCGTGGGTGTGCGCAATCGGCGAAACCGTGCCGACAGCGGTCATACGACTCATGGTGTTGAGAGTCATAAAGAATATGACCGCCACAATAGCTGCTGGGATGATGGTCCAGACAATCTCGGCGTTGGTGTTGCCGTGGATCTGGATCGGCATCTCGCTGGCGCTCTGGCGGCGGAATTTAGCTGCGGAGTAAATCAACAACCCTTCTACCAACACAAAGACGCCCACCGCTAAATAGAAAATGACGTCATACAGGTCTTTTATCAGTCTTGCGTCGTGTGATGCAGGTTCAAGCATGGATAACACTACCTCGATTGCGTATGAATTGCGTTGAACAACACGCTGCGTGAATGCTTTGCCCCAAGTTGGGTGCTTCGTGTGTACATTTATTCACAATCGTTGAACGATTTTAGCATAACGGGTTTACTTTTCCCATGTGCAGTTACGCCTTTTATGCGCATGACTTT
Source organism: Chloroflexota bacterium (assembly GCA_031368515.1). Classification (GTDB taxonomy): domain Bacteria; phylum Chloroflexota; class Anaerolineae; order J036; family Brachytrichaceae; genus CANJQH01. Next base: position 1,818 of record JANMNW010000543.1, on the reverse strand, counting down.
TGGCTTGATAGCCAGCGCTTCGGGTTGCGGCACGTTTGGTTAGCCTCTAAACTCAACAGATGGCTTATTTTGATTTACCACTTGATCAACTCAAAACGTACTTGCCTGATCGCCAAGAACCGGCCGATTTTGACGCATTCTGGTCCACCACATTGGCGGACACGCGCCAGCATGAGCTGAATGCTAAATTTGTGCAGGTGGATTACGGCCTTCGCAACGTCGATGTGTTCGATGTGACTTTTAATGGTTATGGCGGTCAGCCCATTAAGGGTTGGCTGTCGTTACCGCGTGTGCGTGCAGGCAAATTGCCGTGTGTGGTCGAATTTATCGGCTATGGCGGCGGGCGTGGCTTTCCGACCAACTGGTTGCTGTGGGCTTCGGCAGGTTATGCCCATTTGGTAATGGACACACGCGGTCAAGGCAGCGCTTGGGGTAAGGGCGATACTCCCGACCCAGAGCCCGAAGGCAGCAACCCGCACTTCCCCGGCTTTATGACCCGCGGTATTTTGAAGCGTGAGACCTACTACTACCGGCGGGTGTTCACCGATGGGGTGCGGGCGGTCGAAGCGGCCGCATCGCACGAGCTGGTTGACCCGACCCGCATCGCAGTAACCGGTGGCAGCCAGGGGGGCGGCATCAGTGTTGCAGTCGCGGGTTTGTCGCCTACCGTCAAGGTAGCCATGCCCGATGTGCCATTTCTGTGCCACTTTAAGCGCGCTACGACTATTATTGACTCCAACCCCTATCTGGAGATTCAGAAGTTTTTGCTGGTCCACCGCGACAAGATCGATACGGTCTATAACACCTTGGGCTACTTTGATGGGATGAACTTTGCTGCCCGGGCCAACGCCAAAACTTTATTTTCGGTGGGCTTGATGGACGAAGTCTGCCCACCCAGCACGGTCTTCGCCACCTACAACCATTGGCGCGGCGAGAAAGACATTCGTATCTATCACTTCAATCACCACGAAGGTGGCGGCGAATTCCAAACCGTTGAGCGAGTGCGGTTCTTGCGCGATACCTTTGGATGAAATTAAGAAGTATGAATTAAGAATTCAGAAGTATGAGGGACAACAGCTTTTGTACTTCTGAATTCACACTTCTCAATTCTTAATTTCGTTTCACTCCCACTCTATATACACCGGCATCACCCCTACGACCAGCGACTGAGAGACAGGAAGTGATTTGCCGAACGGGTCACTGACGCGAGTGGGTAATTTGTCGAGTTTCAGCATGATATTTCGGCTGCTGAGGGAGCGAATAAACCAAATCTTTTTGCTACCCTGAGCAAATTTGTAACCCATTACACCCGTCACTCCGCCGGTATCTGCACCAACCACCCGCCCGGCAAACGTTGCTGAGCCGAATTTGCTGGTCGCCACCAGAATCGTGTCATACGCTGGGAGCGGTTTGCCGCTGGAGTCCATTAAATCTCCACCCAGCCATCCGGAGCGTACGCCGTAGAACGATACCATTTGCAGCCCTTCGGACATACCAGCGGCATACATTTCGGGCAGGTAATAGGCCTTGGCTAGCTCAAACTGCGCATTATTTGCGCAACTACTGCAGAGCAGGGCGCTCTCGGTGTCCATCAAAAATTTCCCAGCGACGTTATAGGTCGTTAATAAGCGCTTGTAGTAGCGCGCTTTGACCGCCACGATCGGCCCAGTTGTATTGTAGGCACCCCACCAATTGGCATTGCCCCACTTGCCAACCGATTGATAGTAGTATTCATAGGCATGAAAGCCGACCCCATCGAAATAAGGACCGCCGCCGCCCCGCAAGACGCCTTCAAAGAATCGGGTGCTGCGGCAATTC
>JANMNW010000534.1:0-3872 GCA_031368515.1 Chloroflexota bacterium | reverse complement strand
GTAGGCTGTTGGCGTGCTGATTTTGTCCACACGCGCCGCATGGATGCCGCCCGGCAGCATGGCCATGAGCGTGGCGTCGCCGGTCAGCAGGGTTTTCACGATTGTGTCGATGTCGCTCATAGACCCATCCTTTTGTCGAGTGTTTCTTCGTCGCCGAACAACCAGTCGTCGAGCGCGTCGACGTTGGACGGCAAATCTTCATCGTCGTTGGTCGGCAGGTTGGACGCTCCGGCGTCGTTCAATGGCGGGTCTGTGATGCCGCCATAGTCCGCCGCGTATCGGTCCATGTCCGGCCACTTGCTTTCACCCCTCACCCACCCGCGCAGCTGATCCACAAAGTCATCCGGCTCCATCTCGACCGAGGTCATAAAACAGAGACAATTCGGATGGATTGGCAGCTGTATCTCGCCGACGGGATAGATGCCCTTGCCGTCGCGCCCATCTCGAATGATGTCGTCGCAGATGTCTTCCTCCGGGTGTGACGGCGAGAGATTCATCTGCTCCTCTTTCACCCACGGCGCTTTCTGCATGAGCACGGTTGTCGCGCGCGCGTGCACGCGCTGGATCTCTGTGCGCGCCAGGCGCAGCGCGTTGTAGGCCACGCCCTTGCCGGCGCACTCGTCGCCTGTGATCAGCCCGCGCCGATCTCCTGCTGCGATCTGTTTCTTGGTGAGACCATACAGCCGCTGGCGCGTCCACTCGGGGCAGTCCTGACCGGCTCCCAAATATTGCTCCAGGTCCTGCGCGATATCCCAGGCGCTCTTGCCGTCTGCAATACCCTTCGACAATGCCGCCTTGATACCCTGTTGCGCATCGTTGTCTTGCCGCCATATGGTCTTGGACAATGACCGGGAGCTGAATTCGTCTGATGCATCGACAATCGCTTTCACCTGTGGGCGAAACACGCCGTCGGCGGCCTCTTTGTCGATCTTCAGATCATCAACTTTGGCGGCCTCAGTAAACGCGACCCCAATCCCCATGGTCTCGCCGATCGTTCTGAGTGCCGTGCCGAATACGCGCTTGTGCGCAATCAGCATCGTGCCGATCGGGATGCTGGCCGATTCCACGCGCGCGCGCGACACCACAGCAGTGACGTCCGCCTGGGTCTCTTTCCAGGCCTGCCCGAGCTGGTCTGAAACGATAGTCGCCGCATGCGCGCTCAGCGTGCCGTCGGCGCCGGCGTTGGATGTGATGATGTCGCGCGAGCGCCTGGCGTATGCGCCGATGAACTCGTTCACCTTGCCGCCGACGTAGAGCTGCAATCTCAGCAGCGCCTTGTACTGCTTCTTGTTCATAGCAGATTCAGCGTTCGCGCGATGTTCCGCGCAGATGATTCAGTGGTTGGACTTGCAGTCGCCAGCGCGGCCGCGATCTGCGGAACGTATTGCAGCAGAACAGCCTCGATCACCTCCTGCGAAATACCCAGCATCTGCATCTGAGACGCCGCGGCGAGCGCCGCCTGCAGGTCCTCGATGCGCGGCTCTTTCGGCTCGGCGTGATACTGAATCTCATACTCAACGTCATCGGGCAGCATGCCGGCCAGCAATAGCTGCACGTTAACCATGGGCCGGACAATCTCGGCGCTCAGCCAGGCGCGAGTGTTGGCCAGCGTGGTCTTGTATTTCTTGGCCTGGTCGTCGAGCACATCGCGGTTCAGGTTCTCGCCGTAGCCCAAGAGCCCCATGGTGAGCGGCGACGCAAAGCCGAGCGTGGCGATGTGGTGCTTGACATCTTCGATCTGCGCCAGGTTGGCATCGCCTTGGATCGCCGTGATCTGGCTGTTGCCGAAATACTCGGCGATGGTCACATATGGGTCGCTTATCGCATCCTGATTGTTCCGCATGTATTCATCGACCGCTTCCTGCCCGCCCGTCACGTTGTGAGCAATGCGCATGCCAGACCGAACCTTGCGCCGAATGGCCATGTTCTTCTCACCGTCCTGGACATACTGGTAAACCTGTGTGGCCGAACCGAACAGCGGGAACCCGTAGCGCGCGCCCGAGTCGTGGTCCCAGCGGGCATGCACGATCTGCCACTGCGCAAACGGCACTGCGCCATCGGGGATAACCCGTCCGAAACTGGGCATGTCACCGGTCCAATAGAACGCGGCGGCCGGGTCTTTGAACAGGTCGAAGCGGTCGGTGTTGCGGATCATCTCAAGCGTCGGCTTGCGCGTGACCAGGGCGATTTGCCGCTGCTCGTCGACGCCCAGTTCGAAGAATCCGTCGCCGTCTTTCAACGTTGCGCGCATCCAGTCATCAAGCAAACTGTGCAGACTCAAGCGCTTTAACATCGCATCGATGGTTTCCTGCGCTTTCGGGTTGTTGGTCACGTTTGCGGTGATCTTTGCGGCCGCCACATCCGACGAAAAGTCGGTGATGATGCGGCGCACACGTGGATCTTCCATGAACATTGCGCGCGTCGCCTTGACGATCAGCGATCGCCCGGTCTCGCGCTGGAACGGGTTGACCAATGCAACGGTCCTGCGCGGCTCGGGCATCGCCTGCGTCGTGGTTTCCGGCGTTTGAATAGTCGCGCCCGCGCGCCCGCCCGCGCACGTGAAGATGGATGAGATTGTGTCGATGATGCCCATGTGTTTAGTCCGCCAAAAGCCTCTTGAGCTGCCGCTCTATCTCAGGCACCATGCGTTGCAGCGTCGGCATGATGATCGCGTAGTGGCCCTGATTGGCCAGCTCAAGCCACTTGCCATAATCAACGCTGTGACCGTGTGACAGATAGATGATCACTACGTCTGTCGCGGCCGAGTCGGCAAACGAGAAAAGGCCGCTGCGCGCATTTCCGGTCCGATCTGTCCACGGCGCATTAACACGCATTTCGTTCTGCATTCGGGATGCAAAGAAGCGCGCAAGTGCGTCGATTGCAACCATGATGCGCACGCCGTATTCGTCCAGCTTCCCGGCCATGTCATCGAGGGAGTATTCCCAAACGACGGCGCCGCTCATGTCCTCAACTCCGCCTCCGCCATGCGTCCGGCAAAGTTGTTTGGCCGCACGTTCATGACCGTGTATGACTGACCGTCGATGCTGAACCGGTCGCCGATCGCAATATCCGCATCAACCGCACCCAGCAGCGTCATTGGCGCGGCGCTGGTGCTCATCGGTGCTTCGTTTTGGCGCTGAAACGACGAGAGCATGGCCACTCGAAACGACTGTGCCGCAAGCGTGGTCCCGCCGCGCTTGAGCGCGATCATTGTTTCGCTGTCTTTGCGTATGTCCACAAAGTCGGCGCGAATCCGGGCGCGGTCGGCGTCACTCAACATAGCGATTGCGCCTCCCGTAGGTGCTGCCACTTGGCGCACCGGCTGCCTGCGAGGTGCCAAGTGCCTCGGCAATGGCACGCTCATACTGCGCCTCAGCTACATCGGCCTGTTTTGCAATTGCATCGGCCAGGCCCTTCTTGTCGTAGGACTCATCGCCAATGCGAATCGACCAGTTGCTGCCGGCGCTGATCGCGGCACGCTGGCGCAACAGGTCCGCCTGCGCCTTCCACGCGACTGCCTGCGCCTGAAACGAAAGCATGTCTGCATACTCCGGCCCGTTTGCGCCTGCCGTCAAAACGTGTCCGGCGTCGTAAGCCATGATGTATTGGGCGCTATCGGTTGGTGTTGTGTAGAACTCCAATACGCCACCTGCGATGGTCCAGCGCGGAACCGGGCTGCCGGTTGGGATCAGGCCGCCTGGCAAAACAGATGTGCTTCCCTCCTGCGCCATCTCAAGACCAACGATCGCCATGAAATCGGCCGGCAGCGCATACGAGATCGTACCCGCCACCACATCAAGCACGAATGTTCTGCTGATCGGCACGCGCCGGCTGTAGGCCGACACTGCGTCGGTGACAGCCCGCTCATACTG
>JANMNW010000531.1:0-10471 GCA_031368515.1 Chloroflexota bacterium | reverse complement strand
GAGAACTACGACGGCACGCGGATGCAGCCGTCCGTGCTGCCCGCCAAGCTGCCCAACCTGCTCATCAACGGCTCGTCGGGCATCGCCGTGGGCATGGCCACCAACATCCCGCCGCACAATCTCAACGAGATCGTTGACGCCACCACGTTCATCATCGACCGCATCGCCGATTCACGCGGCGCGGCCAAAAAGCTTCAAGAGTGGGTGCTGCCTGACCCTGAAGTCGAAGTCGACGAGCTGCTCAAGTTTGTCAAAGGCCCGGACTTCCCAACCGGCGGGATAATTTTTCGCCACAACGACAAAGTCGAAGGTGGCGACGCCATCCGCACCGCCTATGCCACCGGCCGCAGCAAAATTGTGGTGCAGGCCAAAGCGCACATCGAAGACGGCACGCGCGGGCGCACGCACATCATCGTCTCCGAATTGCCTTTTGCCGTGGTCAAATCGGCGCTGATCGAGCGCATCGCCGAGCTGGTGGGCGACGGCAAGATCACCGGCATCACCGACATTCATGACGAATCTGACCGGCGCGGCATGCGCATCGTCATCGACATCAACAAAAACGACGAACCGCGCAAAGTGCTGGCTGCGCTCTATAAGTACACCAACATGCGCACCTCGTTCGGCATCATCATGCTGGCGCTGGTCAACGGCGAGCCGCGCGTGCTGCCGCTGCGCCGCCTGTTGTATGTCTTTATCGAGCATCGCCTGGTCGTGGTGCGCAAACGCAGCGAATTCGATCTGGAACGCGCCCGCGAGCGCGCGCACATACTGGAAGGCCTGGTGAAAGCGCTCGACATCATCGACCGCATCATCAAGCTCATCCGCAGCAGCCGCGACACCGATGCAGCCCGCACCGGGTTGGTCAAGGATTTGCGCTTCTCTGAAGTGCAGGCACAGGCCATCCTGGACATGCCGTTGCGCCGCCTGACGCAGCTGGACCGCAAGAAACTGGAAGAAGAACTGTCCGAGCGGCGCAAGGTCATCAAGTTTCTTGAGGATTTGCTCAAGAATCCGATCAAGATCCTCGGCGTGATCAAAGACGAACTGGCCTCGATCAAAGAGCGCTTTGGCGATGCGCGGCGCACCGCCATCGTCGCCAGTGATGGTCAGGCCAACGCAGTGGCGGCGGACGGCGGCAAGAAAACAGCCGCCGGTGAAAAAGACGTCAAGGCGAGCGCCAAGGCCAATGCTCAATCGACAAGCAGCAATGGCCAGTCGAAGACACAGGACTTCCCGCTCACCATGCACGAGCTGATCCCGAACGAGGACGTCTATGTAATCGTCGGGCAAAACGGCAAGATCGGACGCGTGAGCGGCGCGCCGCGCGTCACCGGCTCGGCCGAAGTGGTGCCGGCTGCAGTGGCCAAGTGCAGCACCAAAGACCTGGTTTACGTGATCGGCTCATCTGGCAAGGGTGTGGTCTTGCAAGCGGGCACGTTGCCGCAAGAAGATGTGACGACCGGTGCCGGCTCGCCGCTTAGCAGCATTTCCGCCTTCCCCAGCGAAGACGAGGTCGTCGGCGCCTTCGCCATCGATCCGTCGGCGGTCAAGAAGGGCGACGAGGCAAACGGCCCGTATATGGTGTGCGCCACGTCAAACGGCATGGTCAAGCGCAGCTCGGCCAGCGTGCTGCCGCGCGCGCCCGGCCAGATTTTCACCGCGCAGATCGTCAACGACGACAGCTGTGTCAGCGTGCGGCTGACCCAGGGCCACGAAGACTTGATGCTCTTCTCACAGCTCGGCATGGCCATCCGCTTCAAGCAGGAAGACGTGCGCGCGATGGGGTTGGCTGCCGCCGGCGTGGTGGGTATGAAGCTTGACGAGGGCGACATCGTGATGTCGATGGGCATCGCCGATGAGGCCAACAAAGAGCTGGACATCGTGCTTGGCACCACCGATGGCCGCGCCAAGCGCGTGGCGTTCAAAGACTATCCCACCCAGGGCCGCGGCGGCAAGGGCGTGATCACGGCCAAGCTTGTGAAAGACGCGACTGTGGCAGACGCGGTCATCGCCACGCCGGAGGACGCGATCGTGTATGTCACGTTCAAGGGCAATGCCAAGTCGCTCAAAGCCAAGAACCTGGCGCGGCGCGGCCGCCCTGCCGGCGGCGACGACGCCATTGCCATCTCCGGCAGCGACCGGCTGATGCGCATGGTGGTAGTGGAAGGGTGAGTCGTGAATCACGACAGTCAACCAGATTACTCCTGGTGCTGAATGACTTCCGATCAACGGCCCATGTCGCCGCCGCAGGCATCAGGCGGTTCATCAGCAGGGCTTCGGCAGGTTGACCCGCAAAAAGAGCGGGGGAAAGCTGGCCGAAGCCAGCAGCGCATTCGCTTCTTCTTGTGTCGCGATTGCACCCTGTGCGTGCAGCGCCTCGATAATGCGCAAGACCCGGTCGCGACCCGATGGCCCGGTAAGATCCTTCTTGCCCTGGGCCATCCGGCCCAGAATCGTGGGGTCCAGACCGGCGGATTGCGCAAGCTTGGCCTGCGTCAAGCCATGTTTCCGTCCCCGATACTGGGATAACAGATCGCCAAATACGTGGCTCATAGCGACTCACGGATCGATGAAACCATCGATGGAATCGACAAGGTTTCAGATGAAATCGATTCAACGATGTCGTACGCTGTCACCAGTTTACTACGGTCAATCTCCAAAGAAGCGGAGGAGGTTGCCAAGGAGATGACAGCCATGTTCAACCATTTTCTTTACGAAGGACCATTCGATCTCGCCAAGCTGCGCGGTGAGGAACTCATAGCAGAAGCGGCGCGCGAGCGCCTTGCCGAGCAGGCTCGTCGCGGCATGCATGATTCGGAAGGATCGGACGCGCCGCTACGATCGACATTCAGCGAGTGGCGCTGGCGCAACCCACTCAACTTGATTCCGCTGACCATACTGGTTCTGGTGATCACGGGACTCACGGAACTGGTTTTGGGCCTGTGACGAACCGGCCGAGCGTATTCGGAATCAATGAACAAGAACACTAAAAATGCACAAAAAAAGCGCCGGAGGGCTTCGACCTCCGGCGCATGTCGTCACTTTATGCTTAGTTCGCCGCGAAGAGCATTCCGCCCGGCGCTTCCGGCGCGGCCAGCTGAGGCGACGCAGGTGGCGGGAGTTCGCCGAGCGGGCGAACGACCTCGCCATTGAACGTAAGCGCATTGTTGGCCAAGCCGATCAACACAGGCGCTTCAGCCGGGAAGCGTCCCGCCAACAACCCGTCGCTGAGCACATCCTCGACCTCGCTCTGAATCACGCGGCGCAATGGCCGCGCGCCATAGTCTGGGTCGTAGCCTTTGTTGCCGAGCCAGGCTTTGGCCTCGTCGGTGACTTCGATCGTGATCTTGTGCTCGCCCAGGCGTTTCTGCACCTTCTGCAGCTCCAGCGTCACGATCTGGCCGATCTGCTCTTTGCTGAGCGGGCGGAACACGATCGTGGCGTCCACGCGGTTGAGAAACTCCGGCCGGAACACGCGCTTGAGCTGATCCAGCAGCTTTGCCTTGACTTCGTTAAACTGTTGATCCGCTTCCTTGACCTCGTCGCGCTTGATGGCAAATCCCAGTTTGCTCTCGCGCTTGATCATCTCTGCGCCGACGTTGCTGGTCATGATGATGCACGCATTTCGGAAGTCGACCTTGCGGCCGCGCGCGTCGCTCAATCGCCCCTCTTCCATGATCTGCAACAGCATGTTGAAGACTTCGGGGTGCGCCTTTTCAATTTCGTCAAACACCACAATGGTGTAGGGCCGGCGGCGGATCGCCTCGGTCAGCTGACCAGCGTCTTCATAGCCGACATACCCCGGAGGCGCGCCAACCAGGCGCGCGACGGTGTGCCGCTCCATAAACTCGCTCATGTCCAGCGTGAGCAGCGCGTCTTCGCTGCCAAACATCTGCTCGGCCAGCGCCTTGGTCAGCTCGGTCTTGCCCACGCCCGTCGGGCCGAGGAAGATGAATGAGCCAAGCGGCCGCTTGGGGTCTTTCAAGCCCACGCGCGCGCGGCGCATGGCCTTGGCGATGGCGACCACCGCTTCGTCCTGGCCTATGATGCGCTTGTGCAGCTCGCCTTCGAGATGCACCAATTTCTCCTGCTCGGTGCTGGCAATGCGTTTGACCGGAATACCCGTCCACATCGCAACCACTTCGGCGATGTCGTCGGGATTGACTTCCGGACCTTCAAGCTTGTGGTCGAAGTTCGAGCGCAGCGCCTCAATCTGCTCCTGCAGCGCGGATTCGCGAGCGCGCAGATCGTTCACGTCGTCGTAGCGCGATTCGTCCATCGCCTTGAGCCGTTCCTTCTCCAGCTCGCGCAAATCGCGAAAGGCCTTCTGAAGATTAATCGACTGTGGCGACTTGTACATGCGCACGCGCGAGGCCGATTCATCGATCAGGTCAATGGCCTTGTCGGGCAAAAATCGGTCCGGCACATAGCGGGACGAGAACTGCACGGCGGCTTTGACCGCCTCTTCGCTGATGCGCAGCTTGTGATGCGCTTCATATGCGCCCTTCACGCCCGCAAGAATCTCAATGGCCATCTCCGGCGTGGGCTCGTCCACATAGACCGGCTGAAAGCGGCGCTCAAGCGCCGCGTCGCTCTCGATATGCTTGCGGTATTCGTTGAGTGTGGTTGCGCCAATGCACTGAAACTCGCCGCGCGCGAGCGCGGGCTTCAGGATGTTGGCCGCATCGACGCTGCTGCCGGCGGCGCCTGCGCCCACCAGCATGTGCACTTCGTCGATGAACAGAATCGTGTCGCTGCTCTTGACTTCATCGATCACGCGCTTGAGGCGCTCTTCGAATTGGCCGCGATACATGGTGCCGGCCACCAGCGAGCCGACGTCAAGCTGCATCACGCGCTTGCCCAGCAACGGCTCGGGCGTCTGCCCGGTCACAATGCGCTGGGCCAAGCCTTCGATGATCGCGGTCTTGCCCACGCCGGGTTCGCCGATCAGGCACGGGTTGTTTTTGGTGCGGCGCGCAAGCACTTGGATCACGCGCTCAATTTCAGTTTCACGTCCGATCACCGGATCGAGCTTGCCCTGCTCGGCCAAACCGGTCAGATCGGTGGCGAGCTGATCCAGAGCCGGCGTCTTGGGGCGCTCTTTTTTGGGCAGCGCCGCAGAGGCGCCAGAGGCGGCGGCTGGCGGCTTGCTCGGATTGGCGTTGCTCGCACCCTCGGTCGATTGTTCCTGCTGCACCGCGCGCAACGTTTCGCGGCGGATGCGCTCGGGTGTCAATCCAAGTTGGCGCAACACGTCGATGGCCACGCCATCGCCCTGGCGGATCAGGCCGAGCAGCAAATGCTCGGTGCTGATGAACGAGTGGCCCAGTTTGCGCGCCTCATCGACGGCAAACTCAATCACCTGTTTGGTGCGCGGGGTCAAGTCAAGCTTGCGCTCGGACGGCGTGCGCCGGCCTGCGCCAGTCATGCGTTCGACCATTTCGGCAACGCGGTCGGGTTTGGCGCCAAGCTCGCGCAACACGCGGCCGGCAATGCCGTTCTCTTCACGGACAATCCCGAGCAGCAAGTGCTCGGTGCCGATGTAATTATGCGACAACCGCTCAGCCTCTTCTTGCGCGAGCGCCAGTACGCGCCGGGCGCGCTGGGTAAAGCGTTGTAATTTATCGCCGTTTGCCACAGTTCCACCTCATCATCGTTCGTGCATTGTCATGCGTGGCCATTAGAACTGTCTTATATCCTGAATGGCTTCGTCGTAGTATCTGATTCAGTATACGGGATCGGGGCGCAAACGTATCGAACAAAGTATGTTCTGTCATGCGCCTTGGGGCCTACTTGCGTGAATGATGTTGCATTCTTGCGACAAACGCAAAAAAGGGCGCAGAATTCTGCGCCCTTTTTCATGTTTACTCGTTTGCGAGTTCGTCGCTGCTGACATCCGGCAACTCGCCTTGCCAGTCGCTGTCCGCGTATTTGGGGTCGTTGACGCGCCGCAAGCTCAACGCAATACGCCGGGCGTCAGGGTCCACGCGCAGCACACGCAAGGTCAATTCCTGGCCCTCTTTAACGATTTCACGCGGGCTTGCCACCTGACGGTCCGACAATTCGGACAAAGGGATCAAGCCCTCAATAGCCTCGTCGTCCTTTAGCCGGGCAAACACGCCATGCTTGTTATGTACTTTGATCACTTCCGCTTCAACCAACTGACCCGTCTTGTAGCGCTTTTCGATGCGCGACCATGGGTCGGCCTGCAATGCCTTGAGACTTAGCGCGATTCGCGCGGTGTCCTTCTCGACATTGAGCACCTTGACTTTGACCTTTTGGCCTTCCTTGAGCAGCTCGCTCGGGTGCTTGATGCGGGTGTGCGACAGCTCGGACAAATGGATCATGCCATCGGCGCCGCCAAGATCGACGAAAGCGCCGAACTCTTTGACGCTGCTGACAATGCCTTCCAACGTCTGGCCGGGCTCAATCGTGGACAACAGCTTGTCCTTAAGCTGAGTGCGCGCTTCTTTGGCCGCTGCGCGTTCACTCAAGATCAGGCGGTTGCGATCGCGGTCGATTTCGACCACTTTGATCAGCGCCTTCTGGCCAACAAGCTTCTGGAAGCGCTGCTCGGGCGGCAGCGACTCTTCGCCCAACATGCGCTGGTGCGTCAAGCTCAACTGCGATGCAGGCACAAAGCCGCGCAGTCGACCGACTTTGATAATCACGCCGCCTTTGTTAAAGCCGGCAATAACCGTTTCGATTGCTTCCTGGCGCTGAAAAAGCTCTTCGGCATTGCGCCAGTCTTTTTCAGCAATGGCCTTGGCCAGAGACAACACGACATTGCCGTTCTGATCCTCGGGTTGGGTCACATAGGCATAGATCTCGTCGCCTACTTTCAGGGCCGCGCGAACGTCCTTCGGGAGTGCTTCGATGTCTTTGCCATATACGATGCCTTCCGACTTCGCGCCGAGTTCGATCAAAATCTCGCGTTCGGCGATCGAGATGATGCGGCCAGATACGAGCTGATCTCGCTCGAAATTGCTCACGGACGACTGCGACAAGTGCTCCGAGAGCATTGCGGAAAAATCATCCCCCGCGTCGGTATTACCGGGGGCTCCTTTGGTCTCCATACTTTTGAGATGCTATTCCTTGGGCGTAAAGATACAAGGATTATACACACCTATTGCCCGCATTTTCCGGCGCACCCAACGCGAGCGTCGAACCACCCGCATTTTCCGCGGCTACAATCGCGCCGATGACCGAATTGCGTCCGGCCTCATCCGAAGCCATCGACCACGCTGCCGCCATCATTCGGGCGGGCGGGCTGGTGGCCTTCCCCACTGAAACAGTCTACGGTCTGGGCGCCGACGCCGCGTCGGCCGCAGCCGTTGCGCGCATCTTCGAAGCCAAGCAGCGCGCACTCAATGACCCGTTGATTGTGCATGTCGAACCTGAGCGCTGGTCAACTGTGGCAGATGCCGCACGGCTGACGTCGGCACAACACCGCCGCGTCGAAACGCTGGCCAAGGCATTCTGGCCCGGACCGTTGACGCTGGTGCTGCCCAGACGCGCGCATCTCCCGGCGCTGCTGTCCGCCGGGCTGGACAGCGTCGCCGTGCGCGTGCCCGATCATCCGATCGCGCAAGCGCTGATCGCGCGCAGCGGCTGCGCCATCGCCGCGCCCAGCGCCAACCGCTTTGGCCACGTCAGCCCGACGACGGCGGCGCACGTGCTGTCCGATTTGGACGGCCGCATCGATCTGGTGCTGGATGGCGGCCCCACGCGCATCGGCGTTGAATCGACCGTGTTGAGCCTGCTGCATGAGCCGCCACGCGTGCTGCGCCCCGGCGGCGTGACGCTGGAAATGCTTCGGCAATCGGGCGTCACGGCGGTGGCTGAGCAGACGGTGCTCCACACGGCCGAAGCGCAGCCCGCTCCGGGCATGCTGGCCTCGCACTATGCGCCGCGCGCGGCGGTGGAGATTCTGGCTGACCTGGAGCATTTGCTGGCGCGGCGTATGGAGCACGTAAGCGCCGGCCGGCGCTGCGGATTGCTGATCACGGATGAGCAGCGAGCGCAATGCGCAGGACGCCACCCTCAGTTTGTGATGGGCAGTTCCATCGATGACATCGCGCGGGCGTTGTACGCCGGTCTACGCGCGTTGGACGACAGCGGCGTCGGCGTCATTCTGGTGACGCATGTGCAGGCCGATGGATTGGGCCTGGCGGTGCGTGACCGGCTGTCGCGCGCGGCCGCTCGGCGCATCAACGCCTAGTCATACTCGAATTATGGCACCAGCGCGCGCTTGATCGGCTCCACCCAAGCCTGTGCCGCGCGATCATAAACGCCAAAACCCGCGCCGAATTCCCAGTAGGACCAAGTGATCCCACGCCGCTCAGCTTCACGGGCGAGATATGCCGTCCAGCGTTCACGCGCGGCCATGTCGGCTTTGCTGTATGCGCCGAACTCCCCCATCCATAGCGGGCGGTTGTTGGCCTTGGCCCAAGCCGCCGCGCGATCCAGATCCCAATCGACATTGACTTTGTCACGGCCCGAACCCTCCCACTTCGTGCCCAGCCACGCCTCCGCGCCATTGACCCACTCAGCGCCTTGATGCGTGAATTCAAAAGGCGAATAGTAGTGAAACGTGGCCAGCAAGTTGCGATCGGCATCGGGCAATTTGAGCTCGAGCAGCCCATTGACGCTGTTCCAGTCCGTGCCGCCTATGACGACGATGCGCGTTGGATTGCTTTCGCGCACGGCGGCCAGCGCATCAAGCATGAACGTGTTCCAAAAGGCCGCGGACATGCCGTTCGGCTCGTTGCAAATTTCGAGCAGCACGCTGTGCGGACGATCGGCATAGCGCGCGCCGATCTGCCGCCACAGCGCCACGAAGCGCTGTTGATGCTCTTTTGGCTTCTTCATTAGGTCTTCGTAGTGATGCATGTTCACTACGATGTTCAGCCCGCGCCGGGTGGCGTTGTCCACCGCCCAATCGACGCGCGCAAAGAACGCGGGATCGATCGTATACGGCGCCTCGGCTAGCGCATGCGCCGACCAGCGCACAGGCAGGCGAATGGTGTTGAACCTTCCGGCTTTCACCAAATCGAAATATGACTCATCAAGCGTGATGCCCCACTCCCCTTCTGTGGGCGCTTCGAGCATGTTGCCAAAGTTGACGCCACGGCCAAGCCTGCGCGCCACATCGAAGGCATCCACGGCCTCCCGGTTGATGCGCGGCGGCGTGGCGCTGGGAATCGCCGTGGGTGCGGGCGACACGGTCGGCGCGGCTGTAGCGGAGGGCAATGGCGCCGGCGTGTTTTCAGGCGCCGGTGTGGTGGCCGGCATCGAGCAGGCGCACAACCACAGGGCCGCCAGAAGAAGGGTCTTTGACTTAAACATACCGTGCGTTCGCACCCTCACACTGCGCCAAGCACCATCGCCAGCAGCGCCATGCGCACAAACACGCCATAGCGCGCCTGTTTGAAGTACGCAGCGTTTGACAATGAGTCGACATTGGTGTCGATTTCGTCCACACGCGGCAGCGGGTGCATCACAATCATGCCGGACTTGGCCGCCCGCACGATGTCGGCATTGATTACATACACGCCCTTGTAGCGCAGGTAATCTTGTGGATCAGTAAAGCGTTCCTGCTGCACGCGAGTGACGTAGGCCACATCGGCCTGCGCCAGGCCCTCGCGCAGATCGGTCGTTTGCCAAAACCACACGCCGTGGCTGCTCAGCGTGTCGAGCAACTCTTTAGGCATCGCCAATGCCGGCGGCGACACCAGCACCAGCTTGGCGCCCCAGTGCGACAGCGCCTGCGACAGCGAATGCACGGTGCGGCCGTTTTTGAGATCGCCCACCATGGCCACCGTCAAGTTTTCGAGCGAGCCGCGCACGCGCTCAATCGTGTACAGGTCAAGCATGGCTTGCGACGGATGCTCGCCGGTGCCGTCGCCGGCGTTGATCACCGGCACGCTGGCGGCTTCGGCCAGCTCGCGCGCGGAGCCGACAGCCGGATGCCGCTGCACGATCACATCGGCATAGCTTTCGATCATGCGCGCGCTGTCGTAGATGGTCTCGCCTTTTACAGCGCTTGAGCTTTTGAGCGCGTCGGCCACGCTGATGACCGAACCGCCCAGCCGATGCATGGCGCTCTCAAACGACAGGCGCGTGCGCGTGCTGGGCTCATAAAAAACGGTCGCACAAATGCGACCGCTTAACAATTGCAATGGCCAACGATCCTGGATCAAACGCGACTCAAAGCGTCCGGCTTGCGCCAGCACTGCTGAAATTTCGTCTGTGGAGAAGTCCGCAATGCTGATGACATCGCGTCCGACGAGCGGATTGAAAATCTGTACCGGCTTCATCGAAGCTGTATTGTACCGATGCCCGGCCCGGTTTGTGGGGTGCAGTTCAGCCAGTGAGGTAGACGTTGGATACCGATGTGCGTACGCAGTTGGCGAAACAGCAAGCTGCGCTGCGAATTGCGGCGGCCTGGGCTTCACCGGACGGCGTT
>JANMNW010000668.1:0-1821 GCA_031368515.1 Chloroflexota bacterium | reverse complement strand
TTCCAGTCCGCCATCGGTTGCATAAACTCCGGTCGCGTTGAGGAAAGCCTTGAAGTCAGCTGCATCCGCTGGCGTATCCCCAGGCGCACCGAACACGATGTGCATAGCCGCAGCGCGCTTGCCTGCAAGCGTCGTTTCAGCCGTAATCAAGTCATGCGTGCCGTAGGCTGCAATGAAGTTGATGATCGATTCCGGATGCTTGATGTTCTGGGCGAAATCAAACCAGCTAACATAAGGCTTGAGTTGGGCGTCGCCGGTCATGGCGTAGAGTTCGGCACGCGCATGATTGAATGTCGGGATGCCGGCATCGCGGCCACGGGCCATGTTGATTGCCGGAAGATCGAGCGGAAGGCCAACGAGATTGTTGCGCAACGCGTTGACAACAAATTCGTCGATCTCATTGCCCGCCTGACGCGTCATGCCGCGAAGGACAGCACCAGCGGCAACGCCTGCATCGACACCTTGGGCGGTGATATCGGCTGCTGTCAGTGTGCCGTTGCTTCCATTGGAGTTGGTGCTGAACGCGACTGGATTGAGGAAGGCCTGAATGAGGCCAATCTGCCCGGTCGTATCGCCGACGAGAGAGAGGTCATTGTCAAGCCGGTCAACCGTATCTAGCAGCATGGAGTGACCGAAACGAAAGACTGTGTGGGCGAATTCAGCAATGATTGCCGGGTTGAGGTCAGCCGAGTTGGTGAATACGAAGGGATCGACGTTCGGTTGAAGCTTGCGGGCAAATTCCTCGAACACCAGATGCTGGTACTGCATTTCGGTGACGAAACGGGCCGCCTGGAACAGGCGTTCGCCGTTCCAAATCAGCGCATCGCCGGGGGCTGGCAAGGTGAGCAATTGATGGTCAGGATCAAGCCACTGGTTGATGACGGCGAGATCGCCGGACGCCAGAATCGTTACTTTGTTGGCTTCCACAAGGCGGTCGTGCTCGTTGTGGAAAACCGTGTGAACGGTCGTGAGTCCAATGTTCTCGTTGCCGCGGCCATCACCAGTAATAAAGTGCTGGTCGAGTAACTCGTTGTCGTAAGTTCCGGGATCCTGCGGTCCCAAGGACTGGCCCACGAAATCGTCGGCATCTGCCAAAAGACCGGCCTTGGGCACTGCGTTGTGGGCAATATCATCCAGGAAGGCAGTGCCGGAAGGGATGACATTTGCCGGAATGAGGGTGCCGAGGCCACCGTTATCAGCTGGGTTGGCTTCGACAAGGCCAGTTGCTGTAACAATCTGGACAAAACCATTGCTGCCGCGGATGAACCGGCCATACTCGTCAGTGGCGAGCAGCGGCACTCGCAAGACGTCTGCGTCTACGAGTTGTATGCCGAGAAGATCGGCCGCTTGTGCCTTCACGTCGGCCCATTTTGGAAGGCCGCCATCGGTACCGGACAACAAGCGACCCGTGGCAATGGGCTCGCCGGCATCCATCACGTATTCGCGCAGGAAGACCTGATGCGACGCGTGCGACGTGTAGGTCTGGTTCTGGTCGACAAAGGGCGTGGTGATGTTTATTGCATTCGGCTGGATGCGCGAGATCACCATAAAATTGGTGGGTGAACCCGCTACATAGAGCGGATCATCCGGTTGCAGCGGTATGTAAACATTGCCGTTGCCGCCTTTCGGGACGAGATCGAGGCCGTGGTCAAAGAACTGTCCGAAAAAGGTCATAAAGCCGTTGAACTGCGGCGACAGGCCGATGTCGGGAGATTGGTTCGGGATGACCGACAGGTCGGTGTTAGAGACTTCGAGTTCTGTCAGCGGATTGGTAACTTCGCCGGGCCGCTCGGGGGTCATGCCGGGGTGTGCCAATGTGAA
>JANMNW010000445.1:0-18020 GCA_031368515.1 Chloroflexota bacterium | reverse complement strand
ATGTCGCGTATGTCGCGCGCGTGCCAGCCGCTGGTATCCCCCACGCGCGCGTTCGCGGCTGCAAACATCACGGCCTTGCCTGCCGCTCCAACAGCAGAAGCAGGGAACGGCGCGCGCTCGCCGAGGCAGCCGCGCACATGCAAATCGAACATGCGCGCGTCGAACAACCGGTCGAACAGCTCAAGCGACGCCGACGGCCGGGCATTGACTTCAATCGGCCAGATGCGCCCAGATTGCCAGATGAAATCCACCGTGTTGAGGCCGCGCAAATCAAAAGCGCTGGCGAGATGCGACGCAATCTGCGCCGCATCTCGCCGCATGACGTCAATTTCGCCGGCCGGGGCGCGTGGCGGGGTCAAATTGCCGCACCAACGAAAACCGCCCACGCCAAATTCGGACAGACCGATGAGCTGTTCGCTCAGGCCAATCAACGTAGCGTCGCGTCCATCAGCCACAAACGTGAAGGAGCATGGGAGTCCCGCGATAAATTCCTGCGCGATGGTGTTGGCGCTTTGGCCGCTGCCGGCCCATCGCACGCCCGAGCCGCCGCCGCCGCGTTCGGGTTTACTCAGCCAGCCGGCTGGCGGTGCAAACCGATTGACCTGACAGGTTATCAAATTCTCATCTTCGCCCGCAGCGCTCAGCCGCCGCGTTTCTGGAAACGCAAAGCCCGCCGAGCGCAGCGACGCGCTCAACAGCATCGGATCGCGCACACGCGCCAAGACCTCCGGCGTGTTGCCCAACAATTGCCGGCCGCGCGCCAGTTCGGCAACCAGCGCCGGATGATTCTCAAAGCTCGCGCCATACACCACTGATGGCGTATCCAGGGTGCGGGCTGCGGACACCAGGGCGCGCGGGTTATACGCTTTGCCCGCAAAGTCGCGCAACAGCGACACACTCGGGCATGTTGCGCGCAGATCGCTGTCGCCAAAATAGTCCAGCGCGATTGCGCCATAGCCCGCCCGCGCCGCAAGCTCGGCCAGCATCCGCACGCTATAGCCGGCGAGCAAAATCGGCGCCAGCATCTTCATTCCAGCCGAATGCCATCGGCCCCGCGCAAACGCAAATGATCAAGCGCCGTGCCGGATGCGCCGCGCAATTGCATGGCCTCCACCAGCGCCGCATAGCGCCCGCCAAACAGGCCATTGGCAATCAGCGCCGCGCCTTGCGCCGCTGACTTGGAACGCAGCGGCGCGCCATCTGCGCCACGCAACCCGCTCAGCGCGCGCACCGGCGCGATTCCGCCCAGCCTTTGAGACAACGCCGTCACCACTTCTGGCAACAGGCTCATGCGCCCGGACAGCACGATCTCACGCGGTTGCGGCGCCGCCACAGTCATCGCCAGTGCGGCTTTGACAAAGCTTTCAATCCAGGCAAGCCATGCCGGCCGCAGTCGCGCATCATCCTGCCAGTGCTCAAAAGGAACGCTCCGGCCCGCTTCTCCGGCGATGTCGCGCGCGCCGCCGCTAAAGATCGTGTCTTTGGAGAGCATCGCGCCAATCAAATAGGCCGCCTCGCCGTCCATCGCGCCGCACGCGCGAAAGCCCAGCGGCCCGGACGAGCCGCCCGCGCCGTCGACAATCGCCCCACCCGCCACCGCCAGCGCCGCCGAAAACGCGCCGCCTAATTCGAGCAAGATAAACGATGTTTGGTTGAATTCGATATTGAAACGCAGCGCCTGCTCGGCAATCGCCTGCGCCACGCTGCATACTTTGTCGGCTGTGCCCATGTCGATGCGGTTTGCTTTGCGATAGGCCGGCACGCTGGGCAACTGAATCACACCGGGCGCAAACACCAGCGGCGCACCGGCGCTGATCAGCGCGCGAATCAGCCCGCGCATGCCGCCGATACCCACACTTGTCGTTCGTTCATCCGCGCGCACCAGCAGCATCTGCGAGAGCTCACGCTCGCCCACGTCTTCCCCGCGCACCCACGGCAACCCATAGCCTGACGGGCCAACAACCAAATCCAACGGCAAACAGCGCCGCACCGCATCGATCAGCGCCGAGGGATCGGCGCCGAGATCGGCCGACGGAAACACGCCGTCGACAAATACACCGTCGCCATCCAGGCCGCAGATGTCGAACGAGACCGTGCCGGGATCGATGCCAATGACGCGCACTACACCGTTTCCTCAGCCACCTGATAGATGCTCTCGGTGTCAAACACCTGCGTATTCGCCTCGAACATCCGGCCGATGCAGGCTTTGTGCACCTTCATCTTGGGGTTGCCGATGGCGATCGGTCCATACGTCAGCTTGCCTTCGCGCTCTTTAAATTTGTCAGACGGTTTGACGCCTTCGATGCCCACTGGCTCGGCCAGATTGAAATCGACCAGCACTTTGAGCGTTGTATGGCCCGCCCAAAACGACTGCCGCAGCACTTGGATTCCAGCGGGGGCGGCGGCCAGTGCCACAGCCGCGCCGTCGAGCGCCTGCTCCAATATCGGCCATTCAGTCGCTTCAACAACCTTCAGATTTGGCATGTTCAGATTGCGCAGGTTGACCACACCTCGCATGCCGCGCCCCGGCGTGTAACGGTCGCCCAAAATGGCGATCGGCACGGTCGAAGCGATAACCTCATAGCCCGCGTGCGCCAGCAGCAGCGCCGCGCGCTGTCCAACACCGCCAAGGCCGATCACCACCGCCTTGCCGCTCTTGAGGTTCGGCCGCTTTTTGAGCGCCGCCACTGCCGCGGCCGCGGTGGTGTTGCAGCCGTTGGAATCGATCATGACCGACACTTGAAATGGCCCAAAGAAGCACTTGCGCGTCTCGGCCAGAATCTGCTCGCCCATTGCCACATCCGATCCGCCGATCCATACCGCGGTGTTGCGCAAATCTTCCGGCCCGCGCGTAAACATCGCGCCCTGCACCAGGTTGGCCACGTCGCCAGCCGCCACGCCGCTATAGCTCAGCACTTCATCCACGCCCGCGTCATATGCCACAAAGCGGTCGAATGCGCTGGCGTGTTTGTCTGTATCGAGTTGAAGAAGTATTTTTTTCATTGTCTTGCTTTGGTTTTTCGTCTGCGCGCGGAAAGCTTGACGTGCTCATGCCGCCGTTCCTGCGCTGTCAAATAGCCCCAGTTTAACGGCGCTTCCTGCCTATAGTTCTTGCCAAGTGCCAGCGCAATCTGAGCCTTCATCAGCTCTTTGCCCAGATAGAACGCATGGGTGGCCTCTGCGACGCCAAGCTGGTCAAAAACATCCTGCGCGTCGCTGCCTTTGACAAAAACATCCGAGTTGAACGCATATATCCAGGCGCTGTCGGCATAGATGCGAAAGTTTGGGTCGGTCACCTGCGCCTGCAATTCGCGCAACTCGGCCTCGCTGTAGGGCGTGAGCTCGGCGTCCTTGACCGTCAGCAGGCGGCTGTCGATATGCTTTGGAATGCCGCCCTGTTGCTGGGCGAAATACATCAGCTCGCGCGCGATGGCGGTTTCGCGCACAACGCCGCGCGCCCATGCGATGACTTCAGTGGTCAGCACGTTGCGAATGCCGAGTTCCTGGCAAAATCCAATCATTAGCGCGGTCATGCCGGTGCTGTCGGCCTCGGTCAGCTCGGTCAGATTGCCAATGCCCATCATCATTTCGGCGGCGGGGTATTTGCGCCGAACCGCGTGATAGCGCGCCAGGCTGTCGGCAAAGCCAAAATTGATCGGGCTCAGAATCGGATCGAGCACATACGGCTTGCGTATGCGTTCGAGTTCAGCCAGCGTGGCGTCGAGCGTGTCAAGCTCGGCCGGCGAATCGGGGATCAGGATCGGCGTGGCGCGCAGCTCGGCGGCGAGACGCAGGTTGCTGCTGTTCAGGCTCAGCACGTAGTCCACGCCGGCGGCATCGCCCATGCGGATCTCGTCCGGGTGGAGCGTGTCGATGCTCAGCTTAAACCCGCGCGCTTTGAGCTCGGCGATCACGGGCGGGCCTTCAGTCAGCCACTGCCGGTCGAGGGACATGCCCAGATCGATCACATCCGCGCCGCTGTCGCGAAAATAGGCCGCGCGGTTGTAAATCGCCTCGGCGCTGAGCGTGGGCGCGTTGTTGATTTCGGCGAAGATCTTGATGTCGTGCCCACCATAGGCGGCTTGAACCGCCGCACTGCCAAAGTGGCGCGGCAACTGCTTGAGATCGACCGGGCCTTTCTCCGCCGGCAATCCAAACTTGTCCTCGAGCAGGCGCACATCGCCTTCACACGCGCCCGGGATCATGATGCGCGTGACGCCGGGTGGAATTTCAAGAAAGCGGGCGATCCATTCCGGCGTCATCAGCGCGGCTACGCTGATCGTCATCACGGCGACTTCGTGCTCAAACGGCAGCGCCGCGCTTGCGAGCGTGGCGCGCAGTGCTGACGCGGCAAGCTTGCCCGTGACGAAGAGGATCTTTTCGGGCATCTACTTCTTCGAGAACACGAACTTGTTGGGGGTGCCAGTCAGCGCGCCGCCGGACGGGCGCCACAGCACAGTGTCCTCTATCTTTCGCGCCAGTTCGAAGTCCTTGTCGGTGATGCCGCCGGCATCGTGCGAATTCAATTTCACCCACAGCTTGCCCCATGTGACGGACAAATCGGCATGGTGCCAGGCTGCTTCGCACAGATAACCAATGGTGTTGACCGCCATCAATGTGGCCTGCCAGCCATCGGTGTTGAACTTGCGGCGCAACCAGCCGTCTTCCATATACCAATCGGTCAAGTTAAGCTCAATCAGCTTGGCTTGAATTTCTTCGGGAG
The DNA here is from genome assembly GCA_031368515.1 of Chloroflexota bacterium. Classification (GTDB taxonomy): domain Bacteria; phylum Chloroflexota; class Anaerolineae; order J036; family Brachytrichaceae; genus CANJQH01. Next base: position 13,297 of record JANMNW010000445.1, on the reverse strand, counting down.
AATAGGGTTTGGGTTTTTCAGACATATGTTAAACAACGCCTCCATTGACGTTCAGCACCTGGCCGGTAACAAACGCGCTTTCAGGCGCGGCGAGATAGACCGCCGCCGCCGCCACATCCTCGGGACGGCCCCAGCGGCCCAACGGCGTATCGCGCTGAATCTGCGCATAGAACTCGCGGTCGACGTTTTCACCAAAACTGGTTTCGATCCAGCCCGGCGCCAAAACATTGACGCGAATGCGCGGCGCGAGCGAGCGGGCCAGGCTTTTGCTGTAAGAAAGCACGCCGCCCTTCACGGCTGAAAACAGTTCCGGGGTTTCGCCGGCCATGCCATGGGTGACATGGTCCCAGCTCATGTTGATGATGCCGCCGCCGCTTTCCTGCGCGCGCATCTTGTCAGCCACGGCATAGCAGCACGCCATGCTGCCTTTCAAATCGACAGCCAGCAACAGATCCAGCTTGCGCTCCCAGGACCAGCCGGCGGCTTCGGTGGTCAACACATCGGCGCCGGCGTTGTTGACCCAAATGTCGATGCGTCCAAGAAAGGCATGCGCATCGCGCACGAGCTGCTCGCACGCGGAAGTGCGGCTCAGGTCGGTTTGCAACACGGCCGCGCGCACGCCCGCGGCGCGCGCCTGTTCGGCCACGGTTTGCGCGCGCTCGACCGATGCGCGGCACGACACGGCCACATCAGCGCCCGCTTCAGCAAATGCGAGCGCTATCGCCCGGCCGATGCCGCTGCTGCCGCCGGTGATGACTGCGGTGCGTCCTTCCAGTCGCCGGGGCATCAGGGTTCGGGAGAACGTGAGAAGTGCGCGGTATGCGGTAAGCAGTGTTTTGCTTACCGCATACCGCGCACCGCTCACCGCTAACCGAATGCTAGCCTTCGGCGCCAGACGCAAATGGATGGCGCGCGGCCTGATACTTGCTCAGAACGTCTGCGACATTGGGCTGGCCCTTCATCGCGCGTTCGATCGCTTCCTTGGTCGCGGCATAGTTGTAGTCGTAGATCTTCTTGTCATCAGCCGCCTGCCAGTGGATGAAGATGCCGACGATCAGGCACAGGTCATTGGCCTGCGACTGCGGGATCACGCCATCGCGCACCGAATCCATCACCGCGCGGGCGATGGCCGCCTGGGCCGGGCCAAACATCTGCACCGCCTGCTTAGCGCCCTTCATCGTGACTTTGTTGATGATCACGGTGTCGGGTTTGCAGGGAAGGTTGGGCGTCACAACCGCGAGCAGCGCAGTGTGGCCTTCCTTCTGATCCACAAACGAATTGGCGAATGCCGCGCCCACCGGGCCGTCCTTCGGGCCAATGATGAGATCGATATGCGCAATCTCATTACCCTCTCCAACGAGAGACTCGCCGACCAACAGATTTTTGCTCATGTATGTCCTCCAGTGTTTTGCTCAGCGGTCCTTTGGTTGAAAAGGCCGCAAGATGCCTTGTTCGTGCACGTTGCCGCCGGCGCCCGTTCGCGGGCGTCAACATCGCGGCTGAATGCGCCTGCGCATTTTATGAGCGTGCGTCGGATTGCGCAACTGGGTCATGCAACTGGACCCATACGCAACGCGCGCGTGCGGGCCAGCTCCTGCGCCATGCCCAGGTCGTCATACAGTTGGGTCGCAGCGGCAAACGCGTCAGCCGCCGGCGCGGCGTGCCCGCCCTCGCGCAAGGCCAGGGCCAACTCACGCAAGGCCGGCGCCTCGGCATAGCGGTCGCCAAGCTGCCGCGCTGTTGCAATCGCCTCGCGCAAGATCTCCGCCGCGCGCTCGAACGCGCCCTGCTTGCGGCGGACAGCGCCCAGCGTGCACTGGGCATAGGGCGTGACGCGAGCCTCCTCTTGTTCCAGCGCCCGGCGCGCCTGCGCTTCGGCTTCAGATAGCTCATCCAGATTCACGCACGCCTCAGCCATGTTGGCCGCGCACATGGCGATCCAGTAGCCCTGTTGGGTCCGCTCGAAATACGCCTGCGCTTGGCGCAGTTCCAGCACAGCCTCGGCATTGCGGCCAGCGGCGATCAGCGCCCATGCCAGCCGACAGCGTTCCTGCTGCGCGCGCGCATGCTCGCCGAGTGCGACGTACAGCGCGCGAGCCTGTTCAAAGTGCGGTTGCGCGCTGTCCAAATCGCTGGTGCGCGCAGCCACATGAGCAAGAAACGAGTGCGCCACCGCCATGTTGAGCCTCTGATCGGACGCCGTGGCAATCCGCAACGCCTCGTCAAAATGCGCGCGCGCCTGGGCGTAGTTGCCTGCCTCGTCCTCGATGTCGCCGCTGAGGAACTCCACTTGCGTCCGCGCGATGGCCGCATGCGCGCGCGCCGCGCCCAAGTCCGCAAAGCGCCTCGCCTGCAGCGCGCCCATGCGCTGATGCAGACGCGCAGCCTGGCCGGCCACAGCATCGTTGGCGGCCAGCCCGGCCCGAAACGCCGCAAGCGCATCGTCAATGCGATCCAGATCGTCCAACAGATCGCCGCGCAAGTATTGCCCGCGAACGCTCAACGCCGAAGTGCTGCTCCAGTCTGCCGCACTCATATCGTCCAGAGCGCCCTGGCTGTCCCCGCGAGCGCGAAGCAGCTCGGCGCGCAACAACGCCAGCACGCGGCGGTCGTCGGCATTGCTTAGCCCTTCAGGCGAGACTGCGCGAAACATGGCCAGCGCAGCCTCGGACTGCCCTTGCTGAACTTCCAGCTCGCGATGGGTGTACCACGTCCAGACCGCCAGCGCCGGCTGACCCGCCTTCACCCAATGCTGCGCCGCATCGGTGTAGGCCGCACGGGCGGAACATATCTCAGCCGCGCGCAGATGCAACCGGCTGCGCGCCTCTGATTTCAGCGCGCCATAGGCCGCATCGCGCAGGGCAGCCGGCAGTTGCACCCCGCCCGCAGCATCGCGCAAGACCAGCCCCCGCTCAATCAACGCATTCAACGCCGCAGCCATCCCGGCGGCGTCGAATGCAGCGGCCATGGCCGACTCGGAGGCGGGACGGCTGTGCACAGCCAAAAGCTGAAAGACCGTGCGTTCGGCGTCGGTCATGCGGCGGCCAATACGATCCAGCAAAACATCCAGCGTGGGTGTCGCCGGCATGCGATCCAGCACAACAGATGCACTATCGCCGCTTTGATGAAGATTGGCGAATAGTCGCACCAGCAGCGGGTTGCCCAGTGTGGCGGCATGCAGCAGAACGCGCTCTTCCGTGGATAACGCCACACCATGTTCGATCAGGATTTCGTCCGCTTCATCCGGTGTCAGGCCGGACAAGACCAAATGCCGGTCGGGGTTGAACAACACCTGCTGGCCCAACAAAAGCACGGGCGCGCGTTGGCGCGCCTCGGCCAGCAACGCATCAATAAACGAGCGCAGCCGGATGCGCCCGGCCTCATCATTGTCGGCTGGGCGCAGCAAATCGATCTCATCGAAGCACAACAGCGGCGGCGACGCTTGCGCGGCCAGATCGTCACGCAGCAGGCTCAGCGCAAGATCGGGCTCGATGTGCCCGGGCTTGGCGAGCAGTTGCAGCCACAGGCCGGAAGGGCCGCGCCGGGACAGAAAAAGACCCAGGCCAAATAACAGGCTGCCCAGCTCATCATTTACACCGGGCCGCAACGTGTACCAGAATACCTCACGCGCCTGCTCGCCCAGGCGGCGTTCTGCTGAGCGATGCTCGCTAGACTGCTGTTCCCAGCGTTTGGCCAATGCTGCGCCAAGCGTGGTCTTGCCTTGTCCGCTGACGCCTGTGATCGCGACCACCTGGCTGGCGCGCAAGTGCTCCCAAGTTGCAGCCAGTTCATCCTGCCGCCCAACCAGCGGATGCCCGCGTGGCGCTTCCATGCGCAACCCCGGGCGAAATTGCCCCACCAACGCCGAGGCATACTGCTCCACCGCTTCCTTGCGCCTGCGGAAATAGGTGGCCGCCGACATGCCCATCTCCACTGCGTAGCCACGCCGGGTGCGCGTCAAGCTGGGCGAAACATAAGTGATCTGCAACAGCCGTTTCAGCTCCTGCAGGCTTTCGGGCATTCCGTGCAGCGTGCTTCGCATCAGTTTTTGCAGTGCACGGCCGCGCCCCGCCGGCGCAGCGGTACTGGCATCCGCATTCAATGCAGACCCCAGCATGAACGGTTCAGCCAGCGGCGAATGCGTGCCGAGCCATTCGGGCTCCGCAAAGTGCTCGAGCGCCGCCTCCACGCTTTGAACAAAAGGGCCGCTGGATTCCGTTGGTATCGACATCACCGTGCAAGCCATCTGTCAGGAAGGGTGTCATGGTCCACACCCGCCCGTCAAGAGCACTGAGAGAGATTGGCGCCTGGGTGAGATAAAGCCGCCGCAATCCCAGAATAAGCTATCGCCGTGCCGCATCAAAACTTGAACGATGCGGCGCGAGAGGCGTTACATGAAGTTTATCAAGACACTCAGAATCGGTGCATTTCTCGGGCTCGCGCTGACAGTGGTGCCCAACGGGGCAGCGCCGAAACCGGCCATGGCAGCGTTGACCCCGGCGGAAGCAACCGCCAGCGCTTGCAGCACAGATCTCGGTTTTGCGCCGGAAAAGCCTGGCTACTGGGCATTTTCGGTGGACTTTGGGGATGGCAGCGTGAACGGATGCCTGCTCGTCAAAGGACAGGGCACTGCGGCAGTCGCCGCACACCCGATCTTCTGCGAAAACGTGGGAACCGTAAGTGTCGTGAACGGCAACGGCGTGTTTGACGGCAATGAGTATCTGAAGTGCATCGTCGATCTCAAAAAATATGTGCCGGACATTCCCAAAAATGCGGTCTATGGCGACGGATTTGAAATGGCAGCCCAGCTCACCGGTGTGGGCATCGCGACCCATCCGCTCGGTAATGCGCTTTTCCACCACTCGAGCGTCTGCTACTTTGCGCCGCGCGAAAGCTTCGGGGTGCAACGCATCACGTCGCGGCTCAATGGCGTGTCATATGGCTCGGTTCTGGGTGTCGCCGGCAACTTCTGGACACGTTCGTATGCCGCCTGCGCGCCAGCCTGCTTTGTGCATCACAGCCTGAATGGCGCTCCCATCGCAAGCCTCGGAATGGCTGGGCCGGTGCAGATCAACACCACCGATACCGCGTTCTACATCGGGCATTCGCCGTTGCCAGGCGCCAGCGACCTGGTCGGCACCCTAGGGTTCATCGTCATCGATCCAGGGCCAAAGCCGCCTGGCGGCAGCGGGACATGAACACGGACAGCGACGACGATTGAGACCAGGTTGCACAGTTTTGAGACCAACCCGCTGTCAGCCCACCGTACTGTGACGGCGAGGTGACAGCATGAACAACTTTGGTTTTGATTTCCAAACACCCTTCAGGGTCCGTCCCGTGCGCGCGATATTACGGCCAGTCGCGCTGCTCACGCTAATCGCACTTACCAGCCAGGTCCCGGCAATCAAGTCCACTGCCGCCGCAGTCTTTGGCAGTGGACGCGAACCAGCCAGCTCAAACGCCCCTGCACGCGTTCGCATTACCGAGGTATCGCCTGTGTCAGGGCCGGGCAATCCCGCCTGGATAGAACTGACGGTAGAAGTCGACGCAGTCCCGCCGCCCACGCTCACCCATCGCACCTTTATGCCCGTCGTCAGCGGAGGAACGGCGTTTGTTACGACGGAGTTGCCTAAAGCGACTGCCCAGTTCTCGATGGCCGGCTACCGGCTCACCGATCTCGACGGCAACGAATACACATTCCCCACAACACTGCCTTCTTTCACGGGCACGACGATGGTGGTGTTATATCTAGGGCCAGGCGTTGACAACGGACTCATCACTGATGGCATGTTGGTTCTGCATTGGGCTGCGCCGGACGGCACCTTCGACTTGAAAGGCGACGACCTGGCGCTCTACGATGCCGGCCGCGGCGCATCTTCGCAGCTGATCGACTACCTGGCCTGGGGACGCGATCCTGGAACATCGGCGCAGACCGCTATCGCCCTGGGACTATGGAGCAGCAACCATTACCTGACGACAAACGAGGGCTTTGGCGCGGAGGGTGAAGCGGCTCCCTATCGGCCGAATCAGTCCTTTGGGCGTTGGTCAGAGTCATGGACATCATATGACTCACGACACAGCAGCCCGGGTCAGCCAAATCCAATGCCGTCGCCGATGAACACCACCGTGCCGGATGGCGCAACGCTTGATGCAACAACGTTTGGCGTGGCCTGGTCCCCGGTCGACGGCGCCGCACAGTATGAGTTTCAGCTTGGCGACGACGCTGAATTTGTCAAACCCAGGGTGAGCATCAAGACAAGAGACACCGGCTGGCGGCCGCGAGTGAGGCTGCAAAGTGGCGGGTACTGGTGGCGCGTCCGGGCGCTGAACGCGCAAGGCGTCGGCGGCGGGTGGACAGGTCCATTTCAAATTCATCTTGTGCCGGCGCTCAATCTGGCCAGCCTCAATAGCCAGTCCAAAGTTTTGCTCAGCGCGCAGCAATACCGCATCCAGCGCAAAGACACCACCATGCTCGACATTGGCGGTGGTCCCGGAAACATCAAAGACGGCAATCCCGTTGGCAGCAGCCGCTCGGGACTGCGCACGCGCTGGGATGGGCCCCATATTCTTGACAATGGTTCGCCGTCATATAGCACCACTTCCGGCCTGGACAGCATGTATTGCGCGCGCGCTTCGGCCGCGATGATCACCGCCTACTACGGCGCAAAGCTGTCGCTCGACCGCCTGGCCTACTATGTGTTTGAGGAGTTCCCAGGCGATGATATGAGCGGGGCCAAACCGCTGCGTGGCGTGCCCGAAAACGATCTCGGGTATCGCAAAGGCATGAACCCGCGGCCGGCGGTGGTATGGGGGTTGCGCATCCAGAACCAAGACTTTATCGGCATCGGATTTTGCCCGGTTGTGGATGGCTACACGTGCAAGTACCCGGAGGCCGCGCCCATCTCGTTTGAATTGATCAAACAGTGGATCGACGAGGGCCGGCCCTTCATCTCGATCAACCTGAACGGCGCGCATGCGCGGGTGGTCGACGGATATCACATCGACCCTAACGGCAAGCGATTCATCCATCTGCTTGATCCGGTGCCGAGCGGCTGTGACCAGGATTCATGCACAGGCGTGAAGTGGATGGACTATGAGAGCTTTCGCGACTCGCATGAGGGCACGCAGATCGTATCGCTTGCCGCCAGTCCAAATCCGCGTGACGACGAGCCTTCGCTCAAACTCGACAGCGACGGCGATGGCATCAACGACTTTGACGAGGTTGTTCGCTTCAAGACCAACCCGAATAACAAGGACACGGACGGCGACTTCGTCAACGACAAGGAAGATATTGCCGAATATGTGTTTAACGCCGCCGATAATTACAACAAACGAGAAGCCGATCTGACCTACAACGTCGACTTTCCCAATTACGGCGAACCTTCGCTGTTCGTCGAGGATGTATTGCGCAAGGAGAACGACCCAGACAACGACAACGACGGCTTGCCCGACGGCTGCGAAGACCATAACCGCGACGGCCGGCGCGACTTCGCCATGCAACCGCCCGAGACGGACAATTTCTCACCCACCAGCAAAGGCGCATGCCAGGCGCGTCTCACGCTGTTGTCGCCCGCAAGCTCGTCGCCTGCGAGCATTGCATCCGCGGCCAATCCCGGCGACATCGTGATCAACCTCCAGCTTGACTATCCCCCGGCGTTGCAGCCGCCCCCGACGATCGACTATGGAGCAGATAGATTCCTCGTCAACTTCGAAAGAGACGAGAGCACCACGCCATTGCAGAAAAGCGGGCAGATCAAAGCGGTCAACGTCGTAAACGGCATAGTCACATTGGTGGTGCGTCCACCCAGCCAGACCTCGCCCGGCGTGTTTGATCTGATCGTGCGGCACGATGCGTCAAATCACGTGCGTGCCGATAAGGCGGCGATTTACGCGGGGCCCTAGAACTCATCCTGAAAATGTAGGTCCCACTTTTTTCCCCAACGTTTCAGGTGGGCAAGCAAGGTGGAGTCCACATTTTAGGATGAGTTCTAGACAGGTGAACATTCGGCGCACGCCGCTCAAAGCCCAACCGGCTTTCCGGTGTGCGCCGACTCGATCGCGGCCAGCGCGATGCGCAGCGCCTCGATGCCATCCTGCGCACCCACGCGCGGCGCCGGTCCGCCTGTCAACGCGGCGTAAAACTCCCGCGCCTGCAACAGATACGGATTTGCGCGCGAGTCGGCCACGCGCGGCACGTCACCGCTGGCGCGTTGTTCGTAGTCCGCCCGGATCGCGCCCGCGCTGCCGATCACTTCAAGCCGCGTGCGAAAGTTGCCGGGCGGCAGGTGCCAGCCGCCCTCAATGTTTGAGACCACGCCGTTGGCATGCTTGAGCGTGACAAAAGCATGGTCGTCGATCGTGCCGCTGGCTCGCGCGCTGACCTCCACGACCGCGCCACCCATCCAGCGCGCAAAATCAAAGTCGTGGATCATAAGATCAAGCATCGGCCCGCCTGAAATCGCCATGTCTGTAAACCAATTGTCGCTGGCCTTTGACGGTAGATAGCCCGCGCGCATCGCGTTGATTTCGCGCAGCGCGCCGATCTCGCCGCGGGCGAGGCGATCGTGCGCGTCGCTGTAATCTGGGAAGTAGCGCAGCACATGCGCGACAAGCAACTGCACGCCTGCGGCGGCGCACGTATCGCGCATAGCGTCAGCATCGGCCACGCTGCGCGCCAGCGGTTTTTCGCACACCACATGCTTGCCTGCGGCCGCGGCTGCGCGTGTCTGCGCAAGATGAAGATGCGTGGGCGAGCAGATGTCGACCACATCCACATGCGGCAGCAGGTCTTCCAGCCGGGGAAATGCCGGCGCGCCGAATTCGTCAGCCAGCGGTGAAGCGCCCGAACGCGAGACAAAGCCGGCCAGCGTCGCGGGCGTCTGACGCCAGCATTCGGCGTGGGTGCGGCCCATCGAGCCCGTGCCGATGATGCCGATGCGCAAAGGCGGTGTCATGCGCCGGATTGTATGCGCCCTCTGGCGTGCCTGCAGAACCGTTGGCGAAAAAGGTGGGGCCCACATTTTCAGGATGAGTGCTAGTGTGGCGCCTCAGACAGTTGTAGCCCAATGCGCGCCGCGATCTGCGCCGCCTCGCCATGCAATTCCGCCGCGCGCGCCGCATGCTGCGACCAGGCATGAAGTGCGCGCGCCAACGGCGCCGGCGCATAATGCTGCCGATAAATGCGCACGCTTTCGGCAAAGCTCTCGGCTGCGCTGCGGGCAATGGCCGGGGGTGGCGCTGTGCGAGCCAGCGCGGCCGGCACATGCGAAGGCGCCGCGGCGAGCAATTCACGGTAGCGAGCCTCGGTCTCAGGCATAGGCGGCACGCCCAACTCGCGATGCAGGCGCGCGCGCAATTGCTCAAACTGGCGAATCGCCGCAGCGCGCTCTCCCAGCTCGCGGTGGCAGTCGATCAGAAGCGCGTTAGCCTCTTCATGCAAGGGATCGACCCGCACCAGCTCTAGCGCCAGCGCGCGCGCCTGCTGATGGCGTTTGTCTGCGGCAAGCGCACAGGCGGCGCGCAGCGCGACGTCGACATAGGTGCGCAGCCAGCGTTCGCGCTCGACGCTTTGCCAGGCGTCAAACTCAGAAGCTCCCCCATGGCGAAGCCGGCCAGAAAGTCGCCGCGATACGCCTGCTGCAAAAACGCGGCATCGTCATCGTCCATCGGCTCCTGCCGCCGGCAGAGCGCGTCGATCCGCCGAACATCCACCAGCGCGGCACCGCTCAGCGCGGCGGAATGCAGCGTCGCGATCACAAGATCCTTCTGCGCGCCTACGGCGGCCAGCGCGTCGCGAAGCTGCGCAAGCCCAATCCGCACGCGTGGCAGCCCGTGATCGGCTGCTGTGTCGTTGTGCAGCACATGCGCCAGATGATCGCGCGGCGTTGCACCGTCTTTCGAGGCCAGAACATACAACATGGCGCGCACCGCTTTGCGCGGCAGGCGCACGGGGCGGCCATGCCAGGTGACCGACGGCGCGCCCAGCAGCGTTACTTGCAGCATTCGCGGCAGATTATTGCCAATTGCACGCGCCGCGTCGTGCGACAGTTTGCGGACTTTACGCCTACGAAAACCACGCAGCGCGGCATGTGATTGCCGCGCTGCGTGTATCACCGAGTGTTTTGCATCAGCGCCGCGTAAGCGGCAGGTAGCGCACATTGCCCACCTGCACAGTCACAGTTGCGCTGGCCGAGTTGCCGTCGCGATCTGTTGCGGTGAACGTTATCGTGTGCAGGCCATCGCTCTGAAGCTGCGTGCCGATGGTCGCGCTTGTGCCCAGCAGTCCATCCCGGCTGGAGCGCCATTCATAGGTCACGCCCGGACTAATGTCGCTGTCTTCCAGATCGAGCAGCGCGCCTTCCAGTACCAGCAGTTCATTGCGCTTGACGGTTGCGTTTTGCGTCAGGATCAGCGCCGACGGGTCCTTAGCCGGCACGCTAAAGCTGCCGTTGCTGGCGTCGCTGCCGGCGTTGGCGCCGTCTTGCGCGACTACGCGCACCAGAGAGTTGTTGCCGCCCGGCAGGCCGTCCAGCAGTATTGTGTAAGTCGTGCCCGTGATGCTGGCCGCCACGGACGCCCAGGTCGCACCGCCGTCGGCGGAGTACTGCACATCAAAGGTCAGCGCGTCGCCATCGGGATCGCCGGCCACCCAGCTAACCGGCAGCGTGTCGCTATACGTTTCTCCGCCATTCGGTGACAGCACGGTGACGACCGGCGCGGATGTGCTGAGCGAGCGCGTAACGAGCACCTGAGTGCCGGTCAGAATCGCCAGAGTGCGCGCTTCGATCGGGAACGGAATGAGGAATGCAAATCCCTGCGTCTCGTCCGCGCTTGCATGCGTGTGCGAGCTGCCGTCGGCGTGCACATGCACATGCGCGGCGGCTGTCGCTGCGTCTGTGTGGCTGGCCGGCGCCGGGTTGAACCGCGTTGACGTAATCACCGCGCCCGCGCCATCCTGCATTTGGGCGATATACATTCCGTCGGGATCGGCTGGAGGCAGCGACACCGGGCTGTTCGAGACCGGCATCGACGCGCCAATGACCGCCGCGCTGTCGGATATGCCGCCCAGCACCCAGAGATAGCGCTGTGGCGTGCTTGCGTCCAGAGCCGCGCGCGTCCGTGCAGCGCGGCCGGGCATGGCGTCATAGCTGTAGTCGTCGTCAAACTCTTCGAGCAGATCAAGCCATTGGTGACCCGAAACCCATTTGTTTGGGCCGTAACTCATAAAGTCGTGATTGTGTGCGCGAAACTGGCTGCGATGATCAGTCATGTCGATAGCCATGTAGACATCCGCGCGGTTATCCGGCCTGATTTCAAAACCCCATTGCCCAATGCCGCCATGATTATTCGGAAAAGGGGGATAGCTGTCGTAGCACAGGCCTTCGCCGTGTGGCGCGCTGCCCGGGTGGCAGGAATTGAGTGAGTGAGCCAGCTCATGCGGCACCGTGCTTGGCGCGTTCGACCGGCCGATGCCGGTGCGCGCGCCAATTGGGCCAAGCGAATACCCGGTCGTGGCGCTGCAGCCGCGGCTGTCGGGAGTACATTCGTCGTTGTTGATGACACCGTAAGCCATCTTCACCGAATCCCGCAGCCGCCAGCCTGTGCCGTACATTTCGTCACGTCCATGATTGCTGTAGCGCCAGGCAATCCACCACCAACCTGGCATAGCCGCATATTCGCCGTCCGCGCGCAATGCGCCGCAAATGTCGACGGTGTTGCCATACAGTGATGACACGGTGGTCGGAAACCAGCGCCGCGTCAAACGCATGCTTTCGGCGATGAGCGCGTCCATTTGCGCGCGCGTCGGCCCCCGTTGAAACGAGCCGTAGCACCACCAGGCATCGCGTAGGCTGACCGGGTTGAACAGCACTTCCAGCGGGCGCGTTTGGCGGAATGTCACGGCAGCCTGTCCGCTGTTGTTGTCGATGGCGCGCTCCTGCGATGTGCTGTTGTTAAACCGCACATGCACTTCTAGCGTGCGCACTCCCGAGCGCGTGCATTCAGGCGGCACACGAAAATTGAGCGTGTTCTCCGCCAGCGCCCATGCCAGGTTGCGCTGTGTGGTGTCGTTCCAGTTGCGCACGAAATACGCGCCATTGACGATGCCGTCGCCAACATGACCAACGGACATGCCGTTGCAGACCAGCGTGCCCACAATCGGCGCCGGCAGCGACGGATTGCCCGCGCCGGTGTAGCCAATATCCACAAAAGCGCGCACTTCCGTGACGTGGTTGGCCACCACTGCGATGGCGTTGTTCCAGTCTTGCGATGCCTGCGACACAATCACCCGGCGCACCGTCAGGTCGAAGGCCGAGCCGGGCATCGCCGCGCGCGGCGCGAGGCTGTCGATCACAAACGTGCGCGCCGTTTCGGCGCCAACCGTCACATTCATCACGGCAAATGCCGCGCTGTAGTTGGCTTTTGTGGCGCGCGCGAAGTAGGGGCCTGGCCGCGCATTCGGCACCGAGAATGCGCCAGCGCTGTTGGATGTGGTTGTAAGCACAACCCCGCCGACAAAGAACGGCTGAAAGACAATGGTCGCATCTGCCAGAGCCACATTGCGTTTCCCATCGATGTCGGCGTAGGTCTCAACGCGGCCGGCCAGCGTGCCGCCTGGCGGCGGCGGCACAGCGACCGGCACGCGCCGCATGCCGATATTGCCAATCGTGTCCTGGCCTGCCAGCACGCTGACGCGCAGCGTGGCCGAGTAATAGCCGCTCAGATCGGCGCGCACCTCATAGTCGCCTATCGCAAGATCGCTGAGCGTGTAGCCGCCGGAGGCGTTGGTTGTGGCCGCGCTGCACGCCAATTTTCCGCCCAACAGACACGCCTGGATGTTCGCGTCCTTGAGCGCGCCGTCTTTGCCCGTTGTTACGCGTCCGGTAATCCTGCCGGTGATGACTTGCGCCGGTTGCGTCTCGATCGCGCCGATGTCGCACGTCACTCCCTGCGGCCGTGTAATGCCGCGTTGATCGGCCTTTGGGCAGTTGGCGCCGCCGCCGTCAACTGCAGCGCTGCCTGCGTCAAACGCCATAGACCAGCTGCGTCCGCCGTAGTCGGCAAGCGGCAATAGTTTGGGATCGACGTTGCTCAGGTCGCTCTGCTGCGTCAGCCCGCACGACGCGCCCGCGTCGAGGTTGTGCCCCAATGAGGTCAGGCCGCCAAAGCACGAACCGCCGGCAATTAGCATGCCGCGCGCGGCCGCTACACCTGCATCGACATGAATATTGCCGCCATTTGCCGCGCTGTTGCTGGCCAGCGTGCTGAAAGTCAGATCCGCCGCGCCTCCCGCAAGGAA
>JANMNW010000406.1:0-51954 GCA_031368515.1 Chloroflexota bacterium | reverse complement strand
ACTGCCATCGCCTTCTTCTGCGCCTCACCCGCCAGCGCCGGAACCGGCGTGGTGGTTGTCAGAATGGCTGTGAACAGATCGTTCCAGATCGTGTTGAGCTTGTTCGGCTCTTTGTTCCATTGCGGCAGGATGCCCAGATCGCTGTCGCGCAGCAACGTGGCGAATTTCTTCGTCGCATCGTCCACACTCGCGTCCTTGAGCACCAGTTCAATGGATTTCTTGGTGGATGGCAGGCGGCCCGACTTGAGGACGTTGTCCTGAACCGTGGCGTCCTGGCTGGCAATGATCCAGTCTATGGCCAGCGACGGCACCTTGCTGGCCGCCATCGCGCCATAGATCACGTTGCCTACCACATAGCTGGCGGGCTTGCCACCCGGCGCAACCGGCACTTGTCCGTAGATCGCATTATTCAGACCGCTGTCCTTGGCCCACTTAACGTGCCACGAACCTGCCATTTGCATGGCCGACTTTCCGGCGAACAGCTGGCTGTAGACCTTGCCCTCATCAGCCTCGAACACCAGTCCCTTGGGCGTGAATGGCTGAATCTTGCGCACGAACTCCCAGGCTGGGAAGCCCTTCGGATCGTCGAAGTTGGGCATGAAGGGGTTGTCCGCCTTGTTAAGCGTGGTCCCAAGCTGCTGCATGTACACGGCCAAACGGAACATGCCTCCGACCGAGAAGCCCAACGGCCCTTGCAACGAATAGCCGCCGATCTCGCCTTTGCTCTTTTCGCTGACAGTCTGCGCGGCTATCAGCATATCGTCCCAGGTCGCCGGAATCTCCTCAGGCAACCCGGCGTCCTTCAACACATTGGGGTTGGCTTCGAAGCCAAAACAGCCCGATATCCACGACAAACCGTAATGTTTGCCGTCGTAGATAGCAGCCTTGTGTGTGCCGACGATGGAATTCTCCAGGATCGCGGGATTCTGCTTGAGCTCAGCGTCGATCGGCAACAGCGCTCCAAGCGACGCATACTGCTGGAAGAAGTTTTCGCCGACGATTACGTCAGGCTGCGTTCCGGCCAGCAATGCGGTAACCACGTTTTGGCGCAGCGCCTCGTCCCATCCATGGTCTTCCCACACAATGGTCGTGCCGGGATTCTTGGCCAAAAACACTGCTTTGTGGTTGGCCATGCCCGCACCAGTGACCTTCGGGTCTTTCTCGATCGTGGCCAGATCCAGGCCTGATCCCCACACGGTCAGCGTCTTGGGGCCTTCGGGCGCCGGCGTCGCGGTGACCACCACATCAACTTTCTTCTCAACTTCCTTGATGACTTCAACCGGCTTGTCGACCTCCTTGATCACTTCCTTTTGGACTTCGACGGTCTCTTTCACTATTTTCTCGACCACTTGCGGCTGGCCGCAAGCCGCCAGTGCAAGGCCGCCTGCGCCAAGCGCGGCCACCCTCATAAACTGACGTCTGCTAACTTTATTCTTAACGGACATGTAAGCCTCCTGTCGGTACTTCGCTTTGCATCAGCCCTTCACCGCAAACCCTTGCACGCCTTCCACAAAGAATCGCTGCATAAACATATAGAGGACTATCAAAGGCAAGATGGCGAATGTCGCCAACGCAAAGACAAACGTATAGTCGGTGATAGCTGTCGGGAGCCCTTTCTGCTGCGCACCGCTGAGCGCCAGGTATTGGAACCCTAACGACAACGTCCAGATTTTGGGGTTGCCTGTCGATACAAACAGCGGCCAGGTGTAGTCGTTCCAGATCGCGACAAACTGAAAGATCACCAGCACGGTCAGCACCGGCTTGAGCATGGGCAGATAGACGCTCCACAGGCAACGCAAGGTGCCTGCGCCATCCACGCGCGCAGCCTCTTCGAAGTCAACCGGGATCGTGGCAAAGGTCTGCCGGAACATGAAAATGAAATAGACGTTGACCAGGCCAGTGATCAGCAGCGCGGGCCACTGATTGACAAAGCCGCTGCCGCCCTGCCCAAAGATATCGTTGCCGCCAGCCAACGGCATGCGTGCCATCATCACGAAGGTAGGCACCAGATAGACGATGCCAGGCATCACCATCGAGCTGAGCAGAAAGATGAACACGCCATCGCGGCCGCGAAATCGCAGACGCGACAACGCGTAGCCGCCCAAAACGCCGACAGCTCCGGGGATGACGATATACCATACGGCGCGGATAACCGAATTACGCGCCCAAAGCAAGACCTCGCTGGTTCCCGAGAGGATAATCTCATAGTTTTGAAGCGACGGAGAGTACGGGATCGGAAACCATGGCGTGCGCACGTAGTCCGCGACAGTGCTAATAGATCCCGACAGACCAAAGATCAGCGGAAATGCCATCACCAGTGACGACAGGGTCAGCACGACATACAACAGCGCCCTGCCAAACTGCTTACGGAGTTTTATCGTAAATGTGCTGGTCATGGCTCAGCTCCCCACACTGCCGCGGCTCATGATGCGAATGTTAAAAACCGAGAATACTAATAGGATCAGACCCAACACCACCGCGCCGGCACTGGCCATGCCCAGGCTCTGATTCGAAAAAGCGTCCTGATAAATTTGCAGCATCAGCACGTTGGTTTGATTGCCAGGTCCGCCCTTGCTCAAAAACATCACGGCTTCGAAGATCTGCGCGGTGCCAATCACGCCCGTGATCAGCACGAAGATCGTCATGGGCACCAGCAGAGGCAATGTTATGTAGCGCAACTGCTGCCGACCGGTGGCGCCGTCGACTTGCGCAGCTTCATACAGTTCTTGATGAATGCCCTGCAAGGCGGCCAGATACAGCAACATGGGGCCGCCCACCCCGCGCCAGACTGAGTAGCCGATGATGATCGCGCGCATCCAATCCACCTGCACATAGAAAATGATAGGCGGCAGTTTCATATTCAACAGCACAGAGTTGATCACGCCACCGCTGGGCGCGATAAATACTGCCGTCACCTGGGCCATGATGGCGGCTGATGTGAGCGTGGGGATGTACCAGGCCGAGCGAAAGAGGCCGCGCGCGCGCACCTTGGTATTGAGCAGCAACGCGATAAACAGAGCGAGCACGGTCTGGATGACCAGAATCAGCACCGCAAACAGCACCGTGTTCGTGATCACCTGCACATAGGTCGGATCAGTGAGATAACGACGATAGTTGGTCAAGCCCACCCAGACCGGCGCGCCACTCAACCCCGACCAACGCATAAAGCTCAAAACGAAGTTCGAAATTACCGGGAAGAAGAAAAAGACCGAGAAATAGACCAGAATCGGCGTGAGAATGATCCAGCCCTCAAAAGCATGCCGGTTGCGGTAGCGCCATCGATAGAACCGCTCTCGTCGCGACAATATTTCAGGCGCGCGAACACCACGCGCTCCCACCATGCGCGCGGTCGACGACATATCCTGCAACATAGGATCTGGATTCATTTTGACAACAGCTTACTTTGGATCGATGAATGTCGCAAGTGCACGTATTGTGCGAGGCGCTTTGCACAAAACATCTGCGCACACATGTAGCGATGCCATTGGGCAATAGTCTTGCAAACGGTCCTGGCCAAAAACACGCCAGCGCTCCATCCGGCCATTGCGTCTGATCGTAAAAATCGAGTATACGTATGATGATGGCTCCTGATGCACTCCCAGGGTCGATGGATTATGCGGCCGGCCTCGACATCTTGGCCATTCGCGCACGAATCACGCAGCTCATGGCGCGTCCTGTGCCTGAACTGGCTGTGCCAGCCCAAACAGCGCTGAACCGCCTGACCTCTAATAAATGGGCTTTGGAGTGGCAGCTGTCACGCCTGCTGGGCGAGGCCTACGGGTTGCAGCCGGAG
The DNA here is from genome assembly GCA_031368515.1 of Chloroflexota bacterium. Lineage (GTDB taxonomy): Bacteria > Chloroflexota > Anaerolineae > J036 > Brachytrichaceae > CANJQH01. The sequence goes on along the minus strand of JANMNW010000406.1, from coordinate 48,161 downwards.
ACCATTGAATCTCTCACGGTTTGCGCAGTGCTCGGGCTATGCGCGATCCGGGAGATGGATGACGTGGCTGACGATCACCCCGAGAAACATCAGGCGTCGCGAGTGGCGTTGTCCAGCACGTTCTATACGCAGGCGCTTCTGCAATATATGCACCTTTTCGATTCGCAGGCTGGCGAAACGCGCCGCGCGTTCATGGAGGGCGTCAATCAATTCATGTCGCAATGGGCGCGCTCAGCGCTCTTGAATCCAGATGAGCCCGTGCTGACCCTCACGCGCGACACACTGCCCTACGTGCTCGATAGTGACGCAGCCGCGCGCCTGTCTTGGCGCGGCGCGCCGTTGAAAATTGGCGTGCTTGCCGTTTGCCTGCTGGCCGGTTGCGATCACCGGTTGCCTAGCCTGACACGCGCGCTCGATCGGGCAATGCTGGCCTTGGTCCTGCTTGACCACTTTATCGACTGGGAAGAAGATCTGGCGATGGGCCGCGCCAATGTGTATGTGGCGCATGTTTCACCCGGTCCGCAGAACGAAATGCATGTGAATGAGCATCGGCTGATGGTGATGCAGAAAACGCTGGACACCCACGGCAACGATGTGTATTTCGAAGCAATTGCGATATGTCTGGCCGACGCTTTGACTTATGCCGAACCAACTGCATGCCCGCAACTTTGTGCTCACTTGCATGCATTGAAGCTTCAGGTTGAGCAGTATGCCCAGACCCAGGACAGGAACGCGCGCGCTTTGTTGCGCGCGGCTGCGGCCCTGATGTTTGACGACCCCTACGATGTCACCGGCACTATCGCGTGAATATTCCCAATGTCGATGCAATCCCGTGAAAAATGTGTAACATCCAGCACAAGCTGAAGTTGACTGCCATTACTTGGGAGAAACAGTTCACATCATCAAAGGAGTTTTATCATGCCACGAAAGTTAGTCGATCGTCGTGAAAAGCTTGCCGGAGCGGTGTTGTTGCGTGACGAGAAATTCCGCGCCTGGTTGATCGAGGATCCGAAAGCAGCAGCCGCCAGTGTGGGCATCAAGCTGTCTCCAGCGGAAATTGCCATGATCAAATCAAAAGATGTGAAAGCCCTGGACCGCATGGCGAAGCGTTTTCAGACCTGGGCAGGCTACCGATCCATTGACGGACCCACTTGGGGCTGAGGCAACACGCTTTTTCAGCCTGTCACTTGATGGCGATAACTGCGGGCAGCAGGTAGGCTCGTATCAATTCGTTGAGGATGAAATAGGCCGCTGGGGTAAATGCGGTTAGTGTCACGCGCAATACCGCCAGGCTGTTGCGAAACGGCCAGCTTGGTTGCGCCAGGATGGTCTTGCGCAGGCTTATCAGATTGTCCGTGGCATTGGTCAGCGCTTTTATCGCGTCAGGATTGTGGTCTTTGAGGGCCAACAGCGTTGTCTGACAGTCGCTCAGACGATGATGAATCAGCTCGACCGCCTCATGCTTGGCCTGCAACATGCGCTTGCGCACACCCACGAGCGGCAGCACCAGCGCAAGAACACTCGTCAACGATCCAAGAAGTACTACAATGTAGTCAAGCAAAAACTCGGGTTGCCCAAGCAGAATCAACAACCCCACGACCACGCCCGCTACCGATATGCTGTGCAACAGCGCCAGAGTGCCAAACGGCAGCAAATTGGTGGGGTCAAACACATTGACCACCAGCGGGTGTTCGGCGAGCGCACCCAATCCGCGGCCAAAACGGATTGTCGCCACGACCAGCTCAAGCCCTGCCCAGCCAAACACACTGTAGCTAATCAAAGTAAGTAACGCCGTGGGAATGCTGGTCGAAAGATACTCGCGTCCGAGTTGTGGCAACGCGTTGAAGGGCAGCGCACCCTGTAGCACGACGAACCACAGCAGCGTCGACGCTGCAGCGATCGCCAGCAAAACGATCGCGTGCCACGGGGTGGTTTTGATCGTAGCCAGCACCAGCCTGTCATACTCATCATCTGAGACTTTTACAGCCAAGCGCAGATCCTGCAACGCCGCCACCGCGCGGTACTTCAGCGTACGCAGCATGATCAACATATAGAACGTGAACACAGGCAGTGCGAGATGACGGCTCAGCACTACCGGTTGACGATAAAGGCCAGAAGGGTCGCGCTGCGCATACAGCAGCAGTTGAGTCGCAAGCAGGACGACACCCAATACCGCGAGAATAAGCGGATAGGGAAGCGGCAGGCGCTCCGTCACCGGCTTCCCCCAACCCAGCCACCGCTGGGCCAGACCGACATTCGGCTGGACAGATGCCGGGAGTCCCTCGCTTGCCATAGCGCTACGATTTTACTGTGTTCGCGACACTATGCTGCGAGAAACCCACCTCGATATTGCATTTCCCGGCGCAGGTGATAATCTCCCAGTCTCAATCGCGTTCAACCCGAGGTGACCCTATGGCATCCCTGACCCAGCAGCAAATCGAGCAGTTCCACGAGGAAGGCTATTTGCTCGTCGACAACCTTTTCGACCCGGCGGCCGATATCGACCCGATCATTGCCGAATACGAAGACGTGCTCGACCGTCTGGCTGGCGAGCTATTCGCCCGGGGAGAGATCAAGTCAACCTATGCCGACCGCCCGTTCGGGCAGCGCATCATCGACGTGTATCGTGACAGCGGCAAAGTGCACGCGCAATATTTTGACTTCTCCCTGCCGCAGGCCGATGTCAAACTCGACACGCCGTTTTGGGCAGGTCCCGCCGTGTTCGCCATGTTGCGAAACGAGAAGCTTCTCGACGCGGTCGAGTCGATCATCGGGCCGGAGATTTATTCCAACCCCGTTCAGCATGTGCGCATCAAGCCGCCCGAAGGCCTCACGCCAAAAGACGACAAGGGCATGATTCAGCTTGGCAGAACGCCGGTGCACCAGGACAACGGCGTGGTGTTGCCCGAAGCCGATAACTCCGACATCCTCACGGTATGGTTTCCGCTATGGGATGCGACTGTGGAGAATGGCTGTCTGGCAGTGTGGCCAAAGAGCCATCAGCAGGGCTTGCTGGATCACTGTCGCGGCGATCTGGGCTTGCATGTCCCCAGCAAGCTGCTCAGCGGCAAAGCGGTTTCACTGCCGATGAAACGCGGCCAGGCGTTGTTCATGACCAAGCTGACGCTGCACGCCAGTCATTCGAACAACAGCGACAACGTGCGCTGGAGCTTCGACTTGCGCTACAACCCAACCGGCCAGCCCACCGGGCGTGGCGCCTTTCCAGGCTTTGTCGCGCGCAGCCGCAGCAACCCGGAGTCGGAACTGCGCGATCCGGCGCAGTGGGAGCGGCTGTGGCGAGATACCCGCGACAGGCTCGCTGCCCAGACCATGGGCGCGTTCAACCGCTGGGGCGCCGACCGTGCGGTGTGCGCGTAGCGGGCCGCTAATCGACGACCGCAATCACTTCAACTTCGACCAGCATGCCTGGCATCGCCAGCGCCTGCACCCCGACCAGCGTGCTGGTTGGCGGGCGCTCGCGCGAGACATACTGCAAACGGACATCGGCGATGATCGCGCGATGCCCGGGTTGATAGTCGACGACATACGTGGTCTGTTTGACCACATCGTTGAACGTCGCGCCCGCCGCAGCCAGTGCGATCTTGAGGTTTTCGTACACCTGCACCGTTTGCGCCCGCACATCGCCCGCGCCAACGAGGTTGCCGGCGGCATCGTGCGCCACTTGCCCCGAAATGTAGATCGTCCTGCCGCCGCGAACGACAGCGACGTGCGAATACATGGGCGGGCGGGTCAGCCCCGCCGGCTGGATAAACTCGATTTCGGCCATGCGCGCATCATAGAGGATGCGGCGCAGGCGCGCGTTTGCGACCCAGCGTCAGCCAGGCGACGCCAAGCGCGACGAGGGCGGCGGCCGTGGTGATCTGAAAGACAGCCGGGATGCCTGTGACATCCGCCAGCGCGCCCAACGCCATCGGGCTGAGGGTGGAGCCGACACTGCCGGCGGTGCCGTGCAGCCCAATGGCCGCGCCGCGCTCGTTGTCTCCGGCCACTTCGGTCACCGCCGCTTGCCCAACGGTCAGGTTGAGGCCGAAGGCGATGCCCTCGATCATGAGGAACGCGCCCATCGCAAACACGGCCGAGACGCTGCCGATGGCAAACACGCAGACGCAGATCACGATCAGCGCGATCATCATCAAAGTGCTGCGCGGCACCCGGTTGCTCAGAACGCCAAACGGCAAGCGCGTGAGCATGGAGCCGAATGAGCGCAGCGAAAACATCGAGCTGATCAGCGGCGTCGACGCGCCGCGCGCCTGCGCCAGCAGTGGGAAGAACGGCATGATCACACCCGTGAAACAGGTGGAGATTAGCAGCTGCACCATGCAGGCCATGGCGATGCGCGGGTTCTTCAGCAGCGGCAGCATGGTGGCATAGGGCAAGCCCGGATTGAGGTGCGGCGTCGGCGCGTTGGTGCGCCGCAACAGCAGCGTCGCCAGCAGGCACGCAAGCGCGGCCGAGCCCGCCGCCACCAGCTGCGTGCCGCGGATGCCGAGCGGTCCCTCAAGAATGGCGGCCAGAAACGCGCCAACCACCGAACCGATGCTCATGGCCGTCGTTAAAATGCCGAATGCCACGCCGCGCTCGCGCGGGTGCGTGACATCGACGATATACGCCGCGCCGATCGGAAAGGTCGACACGGTGCCGATGGCGAACAACACGCGCCCGGGCACCAGCCAGCCCGCAGAAGGCGCCACGGCGTGCGCGGCGCACGCGACGGCGAAGATCAGCGTGCCGATCTGCATCATGCGCTGGCGGCCGGCGCGATCGCCGTACACGCCGGCGGGGACGGAGAAAATCAGCATGCCCAGGCCGGTGATGCTGTTCAGCACCCCGATGAAGGGCAGCGTCGCGCCCAAGCCTTGCGCATAGATCGAAAACGTGGGCGACAGCGCGTTCCACACCACATCGCACAAGAAAATCACCACGCAGGGCATGACGATGTCGCGGCGGAGCATGTTTTTCAGCGTGGGAGCGGATGTCAAGATGGCGCGAAGTATAGGTGGAGGGTTTGCTCGGCGTAACGCGTATGTTATCCGGCCATCACGCGTTCACACACGCGACCGTATTCGAATAACACGGCCAGCTGTGCTGGCGCTGAAGTTGTATACCGGCGAGGCGATCACCCGCGCAGCGGCCGCGTTGAAGCGCGCAACTGCCGGGATCAGCTCGTCCGACGCTCCGGATTGGAGAAACGATGGGCTCCACCTTGAGGTGGGCCCCATCTTAAGGTAGAGCTCACCTTAACGTGGGTACTTTCTGAAAATTGAGAGGAAGTGTCAGGTTCATCGCCCGGCGCAGATGGCCCATTACAATAATGAACCCCACCTTATGAACATGGACGAACACGCGCTGCGCGCGCTGCTGCAAAGTGTGCAACAGAGCGGCCTCAGCGTTCAAGACGCGCTCGAACAGCTGCGCGCGCTGCCCTTTACCGACTTGGGCTACGCCAAACTCGACGGCCATCGCGTGCTGCGCCAGGGATTTGCCGAAGTGGTGTTGTGCCAAGGCAAGCAGGAAGCGCAGGTCGCCGAGATCATGCAAACGCTGTGCGCCGGCGGCGGGCCGGTGCTGGCCACGCGCGCGACGCCTGCCGCATATGCCGCCGTTCACGCGCTCGTGCCGGCGGCGCGCTATAACGCGCTGGCGCGCACGATCACCCATGCGCCAACACCCGCGCCCAAACGCGGCGGCACCCTGCTCGTCGTCAGCGCCGGCACTGCGGATATGCCGGTGGCCGAAGAAGCGGCCGAGACCGCCGACATCATGAGCAACGCCGTCGAGCGCATCTATGACGTCGGCGTGGCGGGGCTGCACCGCTTGCTCGCGCATACGCAGCAGCTCATGAGCGCCTCGGTGATTATTGTGGTGGCCGGCATGGAGGGCGCGCTGCCCAGCGTGATCGGCGGGTTGGTGCGCGCGCCGGTGATCGCCGTGCCCACCAGTGTGGGCTATGGCGCAAGCTTCGGCGGGCTGGCCGCGCTGCTGGGCATGTTGAACTCGTGCGCATCCGGCCTCACCGTGGTCAACATCGACAATGGCTTTGGCGCGGGTTTCGCCGCCAGCCGCATCAATCAACTACACTCGCAGCCTTCCAAGGACCAACCAGAATGACGACTTCAAACACTTTGCGGGAAAAGCACGCGCGGCTCACGGAGATTCTGCGTGCAATGGGCGATGTGATCATCGGCATGTCCGGTGGCGTGGACAGCGTGCTGCTCTCCAAAGTGGCGCACGACGTGCTCGGCGAAAAAGCGTTGGCCGTCACCGCCGATTCGCCCTCGTTGCCGCGGCGCGAACTGGCCGAAGCGCAATCGCTGGCGCAGCTGGCCGGCATCCGCCACCTGGTGATCAAGACTCAGGAAGTGTTTGACCCGCGCTACGCCGCCAACCCAAATAACCGCTGTTACTTTTGCAAGAGCGAGTTGTTCACAAACCTCGATTCGCTCGCCGCGCAGATGGGCTTTCATTGGATCGCCTACGGCGAAAACCAGGACGACCTCGGCGATCATCGCCCGGGCGCGGTGGCGGCCGGCGAACACAACGTGCGCGCGCCGCTCAAGGAAGCGGGCATGACCAAGGCCGACATCCGCGCCCTGGCGCAGCAACTGGGCTTGCCGGTGTGGGACAAGCCGGCCTTCGCTTGTCTGGGCTCGCGCTTTCCGTATGGCACGCAGATCACGCCCGAAAAACTGGCCCAGGTGGAGGCGGCCGAAGATATTCTGTGGCAACTTGGCTTTCGCCAATACCGCGTGCGCTATCACGGCGAAGTCGCGCGCATTGAGGTGGACAAAGTCAGCATGGCCAAGCTGGTCGAACTGGGCGACGCCATCGCCGCGCGCTTCAAGAGCGAGGCCGGCTTTGCCTATGTGGCGATGGATCTGGCCGGCTACCGGCGCGGCAGCATGAATGAACCCGCGGCGACTCAGGCAACGCAGCCGGCGCTGGTGCCGATCAACCTCATCGCCTGACATGACGCGCATCGCCTATCTGGATTGCTTCGCCGGCATCAGCGGCGACATGTTTGTCGGCGCCCTGCTCGATCTTGGGCTGGAGCTGGCCGATCTTGAGCGCGAGCTGCGCAAGCTTGACTTGACGGGCTATCGCCTGGCGCGCGCGTCGGTCGACAAGCTCGGGCTGCGCGCCACGCACTTCAAAGTGATGCTAGATTCGGCCGACGGCACGCGCCCGGCCGACAGCGCGCCGCCGGATCACACGCACGCACACGACGTTCATCACCGCGCGTTCACGCACATTCGCGATCTGATCGCACGCAGCGCGCTGTCGGACCCGGTGAAAACCAAGGCCATTCGCATCTTCACACGGCTGGGCGAAGCCGAGGCGGCGGTGCATGGCGTGCCACTCGACGTGGTGCATTTTCACGAACTGGGCGCGATCGACGCCATCGTCGACATCGTGAGCGCGGCGATCGGCGTCGAGCAGCTCGGCATCGACGAGTTCGTGTGCTCGCCGCTGCATCTGGGTTCGGGCTTTGTGCGCATGGCGCACGGGCTGTATCCGATTCCGGCGCCCGCCACCGCGCGGCTGATCGCCGGCGCGCCGGTCTACAGCACGGAAGCCAAAGGCGAGCTGGTCACACCGACGGGCGCGGCGATCGCGACCACGTTAGCCAACGGCTTTGGCCCGCTGCCGATGATGACCGTGACCCGCACAGGTTACGGCGCCGGCACGCGCGATCGTGAGTTTCCAAATTTGCTGCGCGTGATCGTGGGCGAACGCAGCAGCATGGCTGTGCCGACGACGCCGCGCACGCCCTTTCCCGAACAGCATGCGGCAACCACGACCGAAGCGGGATATCACGAAGGTCCGGCCACGGTGATCGAAGCCAACATCGACGACATGAACCCGCAGCTGTATGACGCATTGATCGAGCGGCTGATGACGGCGGGCGCGCTGGACGTGGCGCTGATTCCCGCGCACATGAAAAAGAACCGTCCCGGGATTCTGTTGCAGGTGCTGGCGCACCCGGCGTCGGTCGACGCGCTGCTGGCGATCGTGTTCACCGAGTCGACGACCATCGGCGCGCGCACGTATGACGTGACCAAGCGCATGTTGCAGCGCGAACACCGTTTGATGCAAACGCCCTATGGCCCGGTGCGCGTAAAGGTGGCGCGCCTGGGCGAACGCGTGGTGAACATCGCGCCGGAATATGAGGACTGCCGCGCACTGGCGGCAAGCGCAGGTGTAGCGGTGAAGGCGGTACACGCCGCCGCCCAGTCCGCCGCGTGGGCGGAACTGAGCGGCGCACGCTAGCCCTCATTCTGGGCCGCAGCCCTAGAGATCAGGACTCCTCGGGGGCGTCGTCAAGCTGACGCCGATCTTTACGTCTGGCGTCGAGCAACTGGCCGAGGGCATATTCGCCATGTGGCCAGCGCTGGCCGTGGGGCCGGTATGCGGTTACAGTTGCCGCATGAACACGCGACAACTTGGCAAGACGGATTTGCATTTATCAGTCGTCGGACTGGGCGCATGGGCGATGGGCGGCGGCGGTTGGAAGTTCAGCTGGGGCAATCAAGACGATGCTGATTCGGTGGCTACGATCCGGCGCGCGCTCGATCTGGGCGTAAACTGGATCGACACCGCGCCGGTGTATGGCACTGGCCACTCGGAGGAAGTGGTTGGCGAAGCGTTGAAGGGCTTAAGCAAGCGGCCGATCATCGCGACGAAATGCGGCCGGCGCTGGGACGAAACGCGCACGCCCTTCGCCAAGATCAAGCGCGCCAGCGTGCTTGAAGAGTTGGACGACAGCCTGGGCCGTTTGGGGGTGGAGTGCATCGATTTGTATCAAATGCATTGGCCGCAACCCGAGGAAGACATCGAGGAAGGCTGGGGCGCGATGGCCGAGGCGGTTAAAGCCGGCAAGGCGCGGCACATTGGCGTGTGCAACTACAACGTGGCGCAGCTCAAGCGCATTTTGCCGATTCATCCGGTGGCCTCGTTGCAGCCGCCCTACTCGATGCTGGTGCGCGGTGTGGAAGATGAGCTGTTGCCGTTCTGCGCCTCGCACGGCATCGGCTTAGTGGCGTATAGCCCGATGCAGAAAGGCATTCTGACGGACAAATTCACGCGTGAATGGGTGAACGGACTGGCGGAGGACGATCACCGCTCGCAGTATGACCCGCGCTTTCAGGAGCCGGAGTTGAGCAAGAACCTGGCGCTGGTGGAGCGGTTGAAGCCGATCGCGCGGGCGAGCGGGCATTCGGTGGCGCAGTTGGCGCTGGCGTGGGTGCTGCGCCGGCCGGAGGTGACGAGCGCGATCGTCGGGGCGCGCAAACCGGCGCAGATCGAGGAGACCGTGGGCGCGGGCGATTGGGGCCTGTCGGCTGGGGATGTGGCGGCGGTGAACGCGCTGCTGCAATAAGATTGCCGGTTTCTGCATCCGGCAAGGCAAAGTCAGCTATTGTCAGGTTGAGACCTGAAAGGTCTCGGCCGAAATGTGAGAGTGCGCCCTTCCATCCATCGCTTACCCTAAACGCGGAGGGATCGGCGCCGGGCGGCCGCCTATTTGGCTCATCACGGCCGCCCGGCTTCGGCCGATAGTGGCGCGCTGCGCACTGCCCTGTCGCCCTTAATTATCTGCCCGTTGCGCGGCGCCGCTTGCGCAAGGCTAGCCCCAGCGAAGCTCAGGCGGATCGAACACAAAGCCGTGAAAGAAGCGCCGGCGCTCGGGCGATAGCGCGGCGTAGAACGTCTTCGGATAGCGCCAGTGCTCGGCTGAGCCGATCATCCACGGTCGCTCATACGCGTAATAGAGCAATACGCGCTGCGGGTCGGCTTTGGTCCACGGTCCGCTGGTGTGCCATACCGCGTTGTGAAACATGAACGCGGTGCCGGCCGGACCACATACTTGCACCGCGCCGGGAAAGGTATCAAAGCCCGCGGTGTGCTCGGGCTGCGGCGCGATCGGGCAGCGATGCGAACCGGGCACCAGCATCAAGTTGCCCTGGCCCGCCTCGCGCATATCGGTCAAGTAATAGCCGACTTTGAGCTGCAGCAAGGGTATCGTTTCGCCCAGGTTGCGATAGCCATTGTCATGACCGTCGATGTGCCAGCCCGGCCGGTCGCCGCCGCTATGTTCCCAGATTGCATCCGAAGCGTGAAAATGCGCCTTGTCGCCGAGAAACGCGCGCACATACGTCATCAGCGGCGCGTGATCGAGCAAATCGAGAAAGGCCGGATCGTCGTCCAGGATGTAAAACGCGCGCGTGTTCGCGCCGTTGACGCTGGTCATGCCGGTGTGTTCGACCCCGGCCGCCACCAGCTCGCGGCGCCGCGCCAGCATGCGCTCCAGCCGTTCAAGCAACAAGGCCACGTGTTCGGGTGCCAGAAAACCTTCCAATGTCAAATAGCCGTTGTTTTCAAAGAAATAGCGTTCGGCGGATGTCGGATGCTGCGCGTCCATGAGTGTTGCCTCCAGGCCGCTGCGATGCGGCTTCGATATTATTCACACAGACGCGTTTTACGCCATACTACGACTGTGCCAACTTCATCTGTCATGCAGGGAATCGCCACGCAGTTTCAAGCCGAGCTGGCGCGCATCGCCCAATCTGCGCGCTGCGTCGTCGGCGCGCAGGCCATCGATCTGAGCGACGGCGCGACATTCGGCGTCAATGCCGATGTCGTCTTCCCAACATACAGCGCGATCAAAATCCTCATCCTGATCGAGCTCTTTCGCCGCGCGGATGCCGAACCCGGCCTGCTCAAGCGGCGCGCGCGTGTCAACGCCGCCAACCGCACCGGAGGCAGCGGCATCCTTGGCGCGTTCGGCGACGACAGCTCGGAGCTGTCGCTAGACGATCTGGCCGTGCTGATGATCGCGCTCAGCGACAATACCGCCACTAATATCCTGATCGATGCACTGGGCATGGAGGCGATCAACCAAACGATCGCCGCGCTCGGCCACACGCGCACGCGCCTGCAGCGCAAGATGATCCGCCCGGATGCCTCGGCACGCGACGAAGAAAATCTCTCGACGCCGGCCGAAGCCGCCGCGCTCATGCGGCAACTGGCGCACGGCGAACTGCCGTTGTCGGCGCAGGCGGCCGCCCGCGTGCGCGCCATTCTGGAAATTGACAAGCCAGACGCGGCGCGCGACCCGCTGCCCGCCGATCTGCGCATGGCGTTAAAACCCGGCGGCGGTCCAGGCGCACGCACCGCCTGGGCTTGGGTCGATCTACCCGACCGGCCGTATGTGTTCGCGGCCATGGCGGCGTTCACCCGCGACGATGCCGAAGGCGATGCCATCATCCGCACCATTTCCGCAGCCTGCCACGACTATTTCTCCCGCCGCGCGCATGCCAACAGCTTTGGCGTGCGCACAAGGTAACATCCGATCATGTCCAATAGCAACGCCAGTTCGCCCGTCCGCTTCGCCATCGCCGGCTTGAACCATGGCCATGTCGATTGGTGGTTTCGCCGCCCCGCTCGCGGCGACATGCGGCTGGTCGGCATCGCCGAGCCGCGCGCGGCGCTGCACGACAAGTTCGTCGCCAAACACGGCATTGATCGCGCCCTATTGCACACCGATCTGGGCGCGATGCTCGATGCGCTCAAGCCGGCCGCGGTGATGGCCTTTGGCTCGACGTTCGATCATTTGGCGGTGGTGCAGGCCTGCGCACCGCGCGACGTCCACGTCATGGTCGAGAAGCCGCTTGCGGTCAGCGGCGCGCACGCCGCGCAGATCGCCGCGCTGGCGCGAACGCACGGCATCCACGTGCTCACCAACTACGAAACCACCTGGTATGCAAGCAATCACGAAGCCTATCGCCTGGCCCACGACACGCGCGCAGTGGGCGATCTGCGCAAGGTGGTGGTCAACGACGGCCACTGGGGTCCGAAAGAGATCGGCTGTCCGCCAGAGTTCCTCGAATGGCTCACCGATCCGCTGCTCAACGGCGGCGGCGCGATCATGGACTTTGGCTGCTACGGCGCCAATCTCATCACCTGGCTGATGGACGGCGCGGCGCCGCTTTCGGTGACCGCGGTGACTCAGCGCATCAAACCCGATCTATATCCCAACGTCGACGATGAAGCCACGATCGTGCTGACCTACCCGCACATGCAGGGCGTCATTCATGGTTCATGGTGCTGGCCATGGCATCGCAAAGACATGGAAATTTATGGCGCAACCGGCATGGTGCATGCGGTCGACCGCGTCACGCTGAGGTTGCGCGACAGCCTGAATGCGGCCGAGCGCGCGCAGACGCTTGCACCGCGGCCGGCGCCGTTCGACGATGTGTTCGCGTTCTTCAGCGCGGTGCTGCGCGGCGAGGTGACGCTGCGTGAAGACGACCTATCCGGCCTTCAGAACAACTTGATGGTGATGCGCATCCTCGACGCTGCGCGCGAGTCGGCGCGGCTCGGTCGCACTGTGCACGTGTAGTCCACCTCAAGTTAGGGCCCACCTCAAGTTGGAGCCCATTTTAAAGTGTAGTCCACCTCAACGTGGGTACTTTGTAGAGAGTTGAGAGGAAGTGTCAGCTTGGCCGTTAATAGGCCGGGTTAAGAAACCACCACGTGCCCCAAGTGTGCATAGCAATGCCGATGACGATCAGCGCGCGCATGCGCCAGCGCGTGGCGTGCCGGGCAGCCAATGCCAGCATCACGACAAGCGGGGCCATCAGGTCGAGCACAAAGCGATAGCCGAAGTGCCACCAGCCGGTGTTGTAATACGTCACAAGCGGCAACAGCAGCTGCGCAAGCGCCGCCCAGCCGCCCAGTGCGATCAGGCGCGGCTTGCGCGCTTCGATCAGGAATGCCAGCACCGGCATGGTCAACACCAGGCTCATGCCGTCCACCGATGGAACCATGCGCCAGGTCTTTTCGTCCCACAGCGGCCCGGAGAAGAACATGACCCACAGGTTGTGCGACACATAGTGCAGGCTGAACTGGCCAAAGGTGGCCAGGTCGGATTTGAGCGATTCCGCCACGTTTTGGGTGAGATAGCCGAAATCGCGATAGCTGCCAAAGCGCGCCTTGTTGTAGAACAGCAACGCCGCGGCGCTGATGGCCATCGGCACGCCGGAGATCAGCGTCCAGCGCAAGGCGTCGCGCCATGTCGGTTTCGCGCCGCCGTCCCGAATATGCTGCAGCCCAATCGCCAGGAGCAGCGGAAACATCAACGCCACATGCGGCCGCGCCAGCATCGCCACTGCCAGCGCGATGCCCGAAGCCGCCGCCGAACGAAAGCCGATCGCCATCCACAGCGCCAGCGCCATGAACGTGGCGGTGCAGACCTGGCTCAAAAACCACACTGCGCCGATGGTCGACAAATACCAGTTGACGCTGCCCAGTCCAAACAGCGCCGTGAGCCACAGCTGATCGGCGAATCGGATTTCCGCCCATCCGACAAGCGCCAGCGAGCGGGCCGTGGCAAACGCAAACGCCGCGCCCAACGCGCCCATGATCGCGATGAACACGGTCGTGATCACGCCATCGACGCCGCTGATCGCCACCCAGGGCATCAGCAACAGCGCGGGCAGCGGCGGAAAGGGCACATACCACTTGCCGTTGTGCTGGGTTAAGTCGTGCACGCCTTTCGGATCAATATCCAGCCGGCCCTTTAGAAAGCTGTCCGCCAGCTGGTCAAAATACGCCGCGCCGGGTGTGTTGATGCGGTCGAGAAACTTCGCCGAGTACAGATAGATCGCGCAAAACGCGGCGAAAACAGCCAGAGTGAGCAGCAGCGTTTTGGCCCGCGCGCGCGGTGCGGCGGAGCCCGCTGCGGGTGCGGCATTCATCCGCGCGAGTATCACACAGCCGCAAGATCGATCGTAAACACCGTGCCTTGCCCAAGCGTCGACGCCACGGCGATTGTCCCGCCATGCGCTTCGACGATGGCTTTGGCGATGGCCAGCCCGAGCCCGGAGGAATTTTCGGCGGTGCGCTGGCGCGAAGCGTCGCCGCGATACAGCCGCTCAAACACGAACGGCAGGTCTTCTGACGCGATGCCATTGCCCGTGTCGCTGACGCGCAGGCGCACGCGCCCGCCCTCAGCAGCTGCCGACAACTTGATTTCGCCCGCTTGCGTATGGCGCAACGCATTGGCCACCAGGTTCTTCAGCACCTGCGCCAGCCGGTCGGTGTCGACATTGACCGACGGCAACCCTTCGGCCGCCTCCACGCGCAAAACCAGCCCCTGCTCTTCCGCCTGCATCATGTAGGCCAGCGCCGTGCGCTCCAACAGCGCGCGCGGATCGACCGCCCGGCGCGTGAGGGTCAGTTCGCCCGCGTCGGCCAGCGACAGCACCCGCAGATCTTCGACCAAACGCTGTAGATGCTCGACCTCATCATGCATCACGGCGTAAATCGCCGGTGTGCCGGCCAGGCGCTCATCCTTGAGCCCTTCGGTGTATCCGCGCAAAATGCTCAGCGGCGTGCGCAAGTCATGGGCCAGATCGGCGGTCATCTGCTTGCGCGTCTGGCTGGCGCGCGCCAGATCGGCGCTCATCTGATTGAACGACTGGGCCAGCTGACCGATTTCGTCGCGCGAATGCACATCGACGCGCTGGCCCAGATTGCCCCCGCCCATCACCTGCGCCGCCGCGGTCAACGCCTTCACCGGCCGCGTCAGTGTGCGCGCCAGAATGATGCCGACCAACAACGCCGCAACTACGGTGACCACCGCGCTGATCAGCGCAGAGCGCACCACATTGTCAAAGAAGGCTCGCTCGATCGAGCCGCGATCCGGGCCGCTGCGATCGGTTGTGCCAGGGCCAAACAGCATGTAGCCCACGGTCGCGTCGTCCACACGCACCGGCACGCCTTTGCGCAGCTTATCTTGCGAAATGGTATCGCCGGCCTTGAAGCTGCGATTGCCAAGCACCACCAGACCTGTCGCGTCGATCAATGCCATCTCGCGGCTGTAAAAAGCCAGCGTGGCATTGCCGCGCAGGCGCGCGTCGATGTCATTCCAGCCGGCATTTGCCTCATAGTGTTCGCGCAGCGCGTCGCGAAGCACCAGTTGATCGCGTTCGGACAAGAATTGGTTGAAGTCGGTGCGCGTGCGCTGGCCAACCAGCACGGTGAACAAGCCCACGCCAAGCGCGCCCACCAGCAGAAAAGCCAGCGTCAGTTTGAGAGTAAGTGAGCGCATGCGGGTGTCGATCAGCCTCGGCCATTCGCCTTGCGCGACAGCGCAAAACGGTAGCCCATGCCGTAAACGGTTTCAATGTAAATGGGATGGCGCGAATCGGGTTCGATCTTGCCGCGCAAATTGCGCACATGCTGATCGATCGTGCGCTCATAGCCTTCAAACGCGTCGCCCGAGAGCGCGTCCAACAAATCCAGGCGCGAAAACACCCGTCCGGGTGACGCCATCAGCGTGGCCAACAGATCGAACTCGGACTTGGTCAGTTCAACAGCTGCCCCAGCCACGACCACCGTGCGCATCGCCCGATCAAGGGTAATGTCGAATACGCGCAGCTGGTCTTTGACATCAGGATTGGCCGCGCCCTGCGCGCGCCGCAGCACCGCGCGCACCCGCGCGATCAATTCACGCACATTAAACGGCTTGGTGACATAGTCGTCGGCGCCCAGTTCGAGCCCGACGATCTTGTCGGAGTCCTCGACTTTGGCCGTCAACATGATCACCGGCGTGCGCGCATCCTTGCTGTAAGCGCGCATAAAGTCATAGCCGCCCATCTCCGGCATCATCAGATCCAGAATTATCAGATCCGGCCGCTGCTCGCGCGCAATCGGGAGCGCATCGCGGCCGTTTGGCGCGGTCAACACGCGATAGCCTTCCTGCTCAAGATAGACCTTGAGCATGTCGCGCAAATTGGCTTCATCATCGACGACCAGCAGGGTTTGTGCCATGGCCTGTATTGTCATGCGCCGCTCCGCTTGCTGCCCCCGGCGGCCGGATGCGCGTACACGGCCGCCATCGCGATCAGCGCGCCGGCGCCCAACGCGCCCGGGTCCAGCGGCGGATTCGCCCCGCTCAACGCGGCGGCCAGCGGCGCGGCTTGCGTCTGGGCGGGTTTCACTTCGCGCGCAAATTCGACGTTCTCTTCCAGATGCTCAAACACGCCAAACGCGCCTCCCAGTAAGGACAGAAGCATCACAGACCGCAACGCAACAATGCTGCCGCGGCTGGGCGCAAACAGCACCAGCAGCGACGCGAGTGCTCCCAGCCCGCACAATGCAAACGGCACAAACTGCACCGGCGTTTGCGTGTGCCCGGTCAACGCCAGTTCTGCGATCACACCCGCGCACACGCCAATGCTCAGCAGTAACAAAAATCGGCGCAGCCGGGCCAGGATCTGCTCGCTGCTCATTCAGCCACCATGCTCTGCCCAGCCGCCGCCTGCTCGGCCCCAACCAACTCGGTCAACTTTACGACGAACGAATCGCGTGTGGCATACGGCCGCGCGGCGATGAGCTGTCCGGCGATGGCCGCGTCGACACCCGGCAGCTGCAGCAAGGTGGCCTCGTCTGCCTCGTTTGGCGCGATTGGCACAAACACATACTTTTCGTAGTCGGCCACCTGCGCGGCATCGACATACTTGCCAATCTCACGGCGAAACTGCTGAATGCTGGCATACGGCCGGTATTCCTGGAACTCGCGCACCATGCGGTTGCCCACATTGGGCACAGTCAAAAACTGTTCGGCCGTGCCGGCATTTAGATTGATCTTGGTCACCGCCGCAACTTGCGGCGCTTCGGTCGGAGCGGTAGTGGGTTCGGGCTGCCGCGCGGCGGCTGCCTCGGTCGCCACATCCGTCGGCACAGCCACAGGCGCCTCGGTGGGCGGCGCGGCCGTCGGTCTGGCGGGCGCAGGCGAACATGCCGCAAGCAGCACGGCGCCAATCAGCGCCAGCAATGTGTGTCCTGTTTTCATGGATATCAACTCCTCGCTCGCTCACATGCTGAGCACAAACGTAAATGTCGCGGCCTTGCCATCGGCGACATCCTTGACATCCATCTCGAGCGAAGCGTCGTAAATGCCATCGCGCGCATTGCCGGGCTCGCCAGGAAAGTAGAGCTGTGTGGTCAGCACCGGCTGATTGGGCGCTTGCACTTTGACATGAATGTGGCGCGTGCGGCCGGGATAAAGGCCGGGCACGATCGTTGTCAGTTGCCATTGTCCGGAGGCGTCTGTGAATTGATGACCGCGCAACGTATTTCCGGCGTTGTCATATTGGCCGGCATTGTCGCAATGCCAGAAATCGATCAGCGCTTTGTCAATCGGTGTTCCTTGTGTATCGACCACCCGCCCACTCACCACAAGCTGCGTGCCGGGCATGCCCGGTTCCAGCAGCGACGCGCGCTCCGGCGTGTTGGGCGTGTAATAGGGTCCTTCAGTTTGTGCCAGCGTGGGCTCGTCATCGTCATCCGGTGTAGCCGGGGTCGGCGCCAACGTGGGTGCTTGCGGCGCGGCCGTGGCCGTTGACACCTCAGGCAGCTGCGGCGCTTCCGGCAAAGCAGTGGCTGTTGGCACTACCGGCACCCGCGTCGCTACCGGCGCGTTTGTCGCGCATGCCGCCAATCCAACACTGGCGCCACCGAGCAGCGACAGCTTGAGCACCGCGCGCCGTGAAAGGTTCATTTTTTCCATGATTCATCGCTCCTTTTGCAATCCATGGCTGGATATGCAGCAAACACACTAGCAAACAAATTCAAGGAAATTGTGAAGCTTGCGTGTGAAAGTCATTGGCGCATGCGGCCCAGGCGTGCCACAATCGCTTTTTGGAGGAAAACGAGAAGTACATGGGTGCAACAACAATGGGCGGCTTGCCCAGGAGCATGCCTGCGGTGATCTGTCATGGCCCGCGCGACTACCGGCTCGACTCGGTTGGCGTGCCGCAACCCGGCCCGCAAGAGGTGGTCATCCGGGTCAAGCAGGTGGGCATCTGCGCCAGCGATCTGAAGTGTTATCAGGGTGCGGCGCTGTTCTGGGGCGATGCGCATCGCGAAGGGTATTGCCAGGCGCCGGTAATTCCCGGCCATGAGTTCATCGGCGAAGTTGTGGCGCTGGGCGATGGCGCGGGGGAAAAGTACAATCTGCAACTGGGCGATCACGCTATCAGCGAACAAATCGTGCCGTGTTGGAAATGCCGCTTTTGCCAGCGCGGCCAGTATTGGATGTGCCAGGATGGCGATGTCTACGGTTTCCGTCAGCAGGCATTTGGCGCGATGGCCGAATATATGCTCTTCCCGCGGGACGCGATCAACTACAAGGTGCCCAAAGACCTGGCGCTTGAACACGCGGTGTTTATTGAGCCGCTGGCCTGCTCTATTCACGCCGTGCAACGCGGCAACATTGAGCTGGGCGATGTGGTGGTGATTGCCGGCGCCGGTCCGCTGGGCCTTGGCATGATCGCCGCCGCTCGATTGAAGAATCCGCGCCTGTTGATCAGCGTGGACATGGACGATCAGCGGCTGGAGCTGGCCAAGCTGTGCGGCGCGGATCTTGGCATGAATCCAAGCAAGGTCGATGTGGTTGACGAGGTGCGCAAACTGAGCGAAGGCTATGGCTGCGACGTGTATATTGAAGCGACCGGCCATCCATCCGCCGTCGAGCAGGGCCTGCACATGATCCGCAAGCTCGGCACCTTCGTCGAGTTCAGCGTGATGCGCGAGCCGGTCACTGTGGATTGGACCATCATCGGCGACACCAAAGAGCTCAACGTGCACGGCGCGCACCTCGGGCCGTATTGCTACCCCATCGCCATCGACATGCTGCGCAGGGGCCTGCTGCCAATGGATAAAATCGTCACGCATCAGCTGCCGCTGGCGCAATTCCAACTCGGCATCGACCTTGTTGCAGCCGGCAACAAGTCCGTCAAAGTTACGCTCAAGCCCTAACATGACCTATATGCATGGCGTTCCGTTCGAACGCCACACCGAAGTACGAATCGGACTCATCGGCTGCGGAGGACGCGGCCGCTCGCAACTCAAGGAACTGCTCGCGCTGGAAGGCGTGCGCATCGTTGCTGTGGGCGATACCGACGCCCTCGGCGTGGAAAAAGCTGCGACGCTCGCGGCCGAAGCTGGGCAATCGCCGCGGGCGTTTACGGGCGCGGATGCCTGGCGCCGTGTAATCGACGCCGGCATCGATCTGGCCTACATCGCCACGCCGTGGGACACACATGTGCCCTATGCCGTGGCGGCTATGGAAGCTGGCGCGCATGCGGCGGTTGAAGTACCAGCGGCGGTGACTGTTGAAGAGTGCTGGCAGATGGTCGAAACCTCCGAGCGCACTCGCAGACACTGCATGATCCTCGAGAATTGCTGTTACGACCACGTTGAGACCACGGTCAAGCGCATGGTCATGGCCGGCAAGTTCGGCACGCTCACCCACGCCGAATGCGCGTATATCCACGATCTGCGCAGCCTGCTGCTCTCCGACCAAAGCGAGGGGCTGTGGCGGCGCAAGCCGCATATCGAACGCCTGGGCAACCTCTACCCCACGCATGGGCTGGGCCCGGTGGCGCAATGCCTGGGCATCGGCTGCGACGACGCGTTCGACTACATGGTGTCGATGAGCAGCCGCGAAGCGTCGCTGCGCGAGTATCGCGATCAGACCGTGTCGCACGATTCGCCCAAACGGGCCGAAGTCTATCGCCACGGCGACATGAACGTCAGCCTGATCCGCACGCGGCTGGGCCGCACCATCGTGTTGCAGCACGATGTGGTGACGCCGCGGCCGTATGACCGGATCTTTTTGCTTGCCGGAACGCGCGGCGCATTTCGCGACAATCCGCCGCGCTTGTATCTTGATGGCGTGTCGCAGCACGAGCAGTGGATGCCGCTCGACGGCCACATGGCCGAGTTCGAGGATCCACTTTGGCGCATGCTTGGCGAGATTGCGCGCACGCGCGGCGGCCATGGCGGCATGGACACGATCATGAACTACAGGCTGATCCAAACCATGCGCGAAGGGCTGCCTCCAGATATCGACGTCTACGACGCCGCCGACTGGAGTGTGCCAGGACCGCTGTCCGATGAGTCCACCGCGCGCCGCAGCATGCCGATCGATTTTCCCGACTTTCGCCGCAGCCGCAACCGACGACCTGACACGTAAGGAAATTCCAAGCTACTAACCATGAACCTGATTCTGACTAACGCCCACATCTACACGGTCAATCCGCGCCAGCCGCGCGCCACCGCACTCGCAATCGCCAATGACAAAATCGTCGCCGTTGGCAGCGATGCCGAAATCTCCGGCATCAGCCTGCCCAATGCTCAGCGCATCGATATGCGCGGTGCGTTTGTCACGCCCGGTCTGTCCGACGCGCATCTGCACCTGCAATACACAGGCTTTGCCATGCTGCAAGTCGATCTCGACGAAGTGCCGTCCATTGACGAAGCGATTCGGCGCGTGCGCCAGCGCGCGGCCACCACCCTCAAAGGCGAGTGGATCCGCGGCTGGGGCTGGCAACAAAGCGTCTGGTCACCACCCAATTTCCCCACCGCCCGCATGCTCGACGCGGCAACCGCGGATCATCCCGTCGCGCTAAACGCCAAAAGCGGCCATGCCGCCTGGGTCAACAGCGCCGCGCTCAAGATTGCCGGCATCACGGCCGACACCCCCAACCCGTCCAGCGGCGAGATCGTGCGCGATGAACACGGTCAGCCAACCGGCGTGCTCCTCGAAACGGCTGAAAATCTGGTCTTCAGCCATATCCCACCCCCCACGCACGCGCAGGCCGACGATGCCGTCGCAGCCGTCATGCGCGCGATGAACAAAGCCGGCTTGACCAGCGTCCACTGCATGGACGGCGCCGGCGGCATCGAAACATTCAAGACCTATCAGCGCGTGCGTGAGAGTGGTCGCGCCAGCTTGCGCGTGGTCAAGATGCTGCCGGTGCAGTCGCTGGATCAAATCGTGAGCAGCGGCGTGCACAGCGGATTTGGCGACGCCTGGCTGCGCATCGGCAACATCAAGATTTTTACCGACGGCGCCTTGGGACCCAGAACCGCCTGGATGGTCCAGCCGTACATCAATGAACCCGGCAATCGCGGAATTTCGATCTACGATCCGGAACAGCTGGTCGAGTTCACCCAAAAAGCGCATGCCGCTGGCCTCGGGATCGTTACGCATGCCATTGGCGACCGCGCCAACCACGAGATTTTGAACGCGATAGAAGTGGACGCGCGCGTCCGCTCGCCAAACGCCCCGACGTTCTACCGCGACCGCATCGAGCACGCGCAAGTGCTGCTGCCGGAAGATATCGCGCGCTTTGGCCGGCTCAACGTCATCGCATCGGTGCAGCCGATCCATGCCACGCAGGACATGCGCATGGTGGATACCAACTGGGGCGTCCAGCGCGCGCCCTATGCCTATGCCTTCCGCTCGCTGTGGGACAGCGGCGCGCGACTGGCCTTCGGCTCCGATGCGCCGGTCGAGAGCTTTGACCCTTTGCTGGGCATTTTTGCCGCCGTCACCCGCAAACGCAAAGACGGCGGCCACGCCCCAACCGGATGGCACCCGGAGCAAGCGGTGACGATCGACGAAGCGATCTACGCCTACACACTCGGCGCAGCCTATGCCGGCTACAGCGAACATGAGCTGGGTTCGATCGAGCCGGGCAAACTGGCCGATCTGACCGTGCTCGACCGCGATCTGACGGCGCTTGCGCCGGACGAACTCCTCAGCGCGCGTGTCGAGCGCGTCATGGTCGGCGGCAACTGGGTTGTCTAGCCGGCCCAATGCCGCGCGACATGTGGCACTCGTCAAGGGCGCGTAGTGGATTCGCGCCCCGCCGCGCGGCATACTCATGCGCGCGCAATGGTGTCATGTCGGGTGGAATGTCGATACTCGGTGGAGAGCCATGTCTTCGCGAGTGTCGCCTCGTCGCCCGCGCGTCGCAAAGTTCTCCCGAGTGTCGCGCGTCATCCCTCACGTGGCATCGTCATCCTGCGCGTGGCACCGTCTTCCCGAGCGCAGCGAGGCATCTCTACGTTGCGTCGAAGCGCAGATCCCTTGCTGCGCTCGGAATGAGGAGACCAGGCTCGGAATTACAGCGCTTCGCGCAGGATGACGCAGCCTCATGAGGGATGATGGTGCGACACGCGGGAAGACGGAAAAGCATCAATTTGTCAGCCGGCTGTCAATCGCCCACAGCAAGCGACAGTACACTTGGCAACAGCGTTTCTGAACGTTCGCAGACACACTGACTTTACAAATCAATATTAGCGGAATAAACATTCCGCCCGGGCAATCTGGTTGTGATCATGAAGCAGCATCGCATCGTCCTCGCCGTAGTTTCCACATCGCTAATTCTGGCCGCCTGTAACGCGCCAAGCCCTACCGCCACACCATCGCCGCAGCCCACTGTCGGCGTGACGTTTGTGCCGGCTGGCACGCGCGCAGTCGAGCAAGCGGCGCCATCACCCACGCCGCGTCCGCTCGGCGCGCCGGTGCTGGTCGACCGCGCGCCGGTGCGCGGTGAGGCGCTGGAAATCGACAAGCCCGTGCAATTCGTTTTCGACCAGTCCATGGACCGGCCCTCGGTTGAAAAGTCGATCCGCGTGAGCGCCGCAGATGGCGCAAGCGTGGCGGGCGCCTTTGAATGGACAGCCGACAACGTGGTGCGCTTCACGCCCGCCAAAGCCTGGGACCGCGCAGCGCGATACGACATCGAGATCAAAGGCGACGCCCGCAGCAGCAAGGGCCTGGCGCTGGCGCGACCGGCGTCGTTCGAAGTTAGCACGATTGGACGGCTTACGGTGGCGCAGACCATACCAGCCGATGGCGCTCAGGATGTCAATCCCAACAACACCATCACCGTGCTGTTCAACCGGCCCGTCGTGTCGGTCACGGCGCTCAGTCAGCAAGCCGACCTGCCCAAGCCGCTCGTGCTGCAACCTGAAGTTCCCGGCACCGGCCAGTGGCTGAACACCAGCATCTATCTCTTCAAGCCCACAAAGGCGTTGGCCGCTGGCGTGACCTACCGCGGCATCGTGGCCGCCGGGTTGCGCGAC
The DNA here is from genome assembly GCA_031368515.1 of Chloroflexota bacterium. Taxonomy (GTDB): domain Bacteria; phylum Chloroflexota; class Anaerolineae; order J036; family Brachytrichaceae; genus CANJQH01. The sequence continues at coordinate 25,196 of JANMNW010000406.1, read as the reverse complement.
ACCACCGGCGCATTGCTCGACGCCGACGCGTCGTTTGTGTTCACCGTGGCGCCGCCCGTCGTGCGGGCGGCTTTCCCCGGCCCGGGTGCCGCGGGCATTGATCTGCGCCAGCCCGTGCGTGTGGTCTTCAGCCAAAAAATGGACCGCGCCAGCGCCGAATCTTCATTCACCATCGAACCGGCGATTGCCGGCGCGTTCAAATGGGGCGACGACGTCGCGCAACCGGTTGAGGAACCGCGGCCCGAGCCCGCAAATTCAAGCAGCGTGGGACGCCCGCCCAGCACCGGCGACGCAACCGATGTGATGCGCTTCGTGCCCTCGGCGCTATTTGCGCGCGACACCGTTTACACAATCACCCTCAAAGCCGGCGCGCGAGCGGACAATGGCGCAACCACAGCGGCCGAATTTCGCTCGTCGTTTCGCACCATTCCGGTGCCCTCTGTGGTGTCGACCGAACCTGAAAACGGCAAGAGCGATGCGGAAACCGGCGGCTTCAGCATCCGTTTCTCCGCGCCGGTTTCGGCCGCGACCATTTTGCCCAATCTGACCTTTCAGCCCGCCATCTCGCTTTCGGATGTTTACAGTTATTACGAACCTTACTCCAATCAGTTCAATTTGAACGTCACCTTGAAGCCGAGCACGGTCTACCGTGTGCGCATCGGCGCAGACGTCAAAGACGATTATGGCGTCGCGATCGACAACCCCGGCGATGTGCGCTTCACAACGCGCGCGCTTCAGCCATTTGTGGCGTTCCAATCGGCGGGGCTGGCTGGCACCTATAACGCCGCCAAAGCCGACAGGGTGTTTGCTTCCTACCGCAATGTCACCGATGTCAATCTGGAGCTGGCCCGGCTGACGCCAGAGCAGTTCTATGCGTTTGTCGGCGCGCAGAACTCGTACGACAACCTGCGCACATTTGTGGCCAAATCCGATCAGATCCTGCGCGCTTGGAAAATCACCTCCAAAGCCAGCCTGAACGAAACTGCGCTCGACAAGATTGTATTTAACGCCGACGGCAGCTCATTGGCGCCCGGCATTTACATGCTCACGGCAAAAGCCGACGAGGTCACCGCGCTCGATCCGGAGGCGCCGCCCACGCGACAACTCATGGTCGTCACCAACCGTCATGTGGCCCTCAAGCGCGCAGAGAAGCATGCGCTGGTTTGGGTGACCGATTTGAACAGCGGCCGGCCGGTGCCAAACGCGCGCGTCAAAATTTACGGCCGCAAGTTTGCCGAGCTGGGCGCGGGCGTCACCGAAGCGGCAGGCGACACGTTCGGGCAAGCGTTGATCGATTTGCCGGCAAACAGCCTGCCGTTCGATCCGCTGTTTGTAATGGTCGACACCGACGACAAAGGCGCGCCCGGCCTGGGCTTCGGCGCGGTATGGAGCGACGCGTCGCAAGGCATCGGCCCCTACGACTTCAACCTGCCCACGCGCTACTCGGTCGAGCCATACTTCGCCTATCTGTACACCGAGCGGCCGATCTACCGTCCCGGCCAGATGGTCTTCTTCAAAGGCGTGGTGCGGCGCGAAGACGACGCGCGCTACAGCGTGGATGACTCGATCAACGCGCAAAAGCCGCTGATCACCATCAGCAGCCCGCAAGGCCAGCAGGTGCTCAGCCAAAGCGTCACGCTCAACGCCAATGGCACGTTCAACGGCGAATTTGCGCTGGACAACGCGGCCAGCAGCGGCAACTACTATCTGCAACTGTGCATCCCCAACAGCCCGGCCATGCGTCAAGCCACGCAATCCGACTGCAGCTATACCGGCATCAACTTTTTGGTATCTTCATATCGGCGGCCGGAGTTCGATGTGTCGGTCAGCGTCGACAAAGCCGATTACCTGGATGGCGAGACGCTCAAAGCCACTGTCACAGCCAAGTATTTCTTCGGCGGCAACATGGCCAACGCCAAAGTGCGCTGGTCGCTAATCGCCAGCGACTGGATTTTCGACCGCTATAACGGCCCTGGCAACTACAGCTTCGGCGATTACGACTACGGCGTCCGCAAATTCGGCTTTGGCGAATCGGTCGCCACCGGCGACGGCGTCACCGGACCAGACGGAACGCTGGTCGTCAACGTGCCAGCGGATGTGAGCAAGCGCAAAGGCAGCGCGCGCTTTGCGCTGGAGATGAGCGTAACTGACGCCAACGACCAATCTGTGTCGGCTCGCGCCGGCGCGATCGTGCACAAGGGCGCGTTCTACATGGGCGTGGCGCCGCAAAACTATGTCGGTCTGGTCGGCGAGGCGCAGTCGGTCGATGTGATCTCGGTCGATTGGACCGGCAAACCCATCGGCGACAAAGCCGGCGAGGTCAAGTTCTATCGCCGCGAATGGTTTAGCACGCAACGCGAGGACGCCGGCGGCTATCGCGAATACACCAGCGTGCCCAGCGACACGCTGGTGTCGACCAGCTCAATCACCACCGACGCCGATGGCAAGGCCACGGCCAGCTTCACACCAGAGAACGGCGGCGAATACCGCATCGTTGTCGAAGGACTGGGCGCGGCCCTCAGCGCCAACTCGCTATATGTTTCAAGCGCGAGCGAGTATGTGTCATGGCGTGTTGAAAATAGCGACCGCATCGAGCTCAAGAGCGACAAGCCGCTCTATCAAGTGGGCGAGACGGCCAAGATTCTGGTGCCCTCGCCATTTCAGGGCGCGGTGCAGGCGCTGCTCACCATTGAGCGCGGCAACATCATCGAGCGGCGCAACATCGTGCTGAACAACAACAGCACCGTCCTCGAAATTCCGGTCGACGAGCGCTTTGCGCCCAACGTGTATGTCAGCGTGCTGCTGGTCAAGGGCGTGGACGCAAACAACCCGGCGGCGGCGTTCAAGCTGGGCTATGCGCAGTTCAAGGTCGACCCCAGGGCATTTGCGCTCAACGTGCAAATCACGCCGGACAAGCCCCAATATGGCCCACGTGACACGGCAACCTATGACATCGTCGTGACCGACGCGGCCGGCAACCCGGTGCAAGCCGAGCTCTCGGTCGCACTGGTCGACAAGGCCGTGCTCAGCCTGACCGAACCCAACAGCGGCAAGTTGCTCGACTCGTTTTACGGCTTGCGCCAGCTCAGCGTGCGCAGCGCCGACAGCCTGAGCGTCAACGTCGACCGTTTGAACCTGGCTGCTGAAAAGTCGCTGCAAGGCAAAGGCGGCGGCGGTGGCGGCGGCGATTCGGCCGACGGCATCTTCACGCGTCAAAATTTCAAGGACACCGCCCACTGGTCGGCCGTGCTGCAAACCGATGCGCAAGGCAAAGCCCGCGTGCAGATTCCGCTGCCGGACAACCTGACCACTTGGGTGATGGACGCGCGCGCGGTCACCACCGACACGCATGTGGGCGAGGGCGTCAATGAAGTCATCTCGACCAAGCCGTTGCTGATTCGCCCGGTCACGCCGCGTTTCTTTGTCGCCGGCGATTCGGTGACGCTTGGCGCAGTGGTCAACAACACCGGCGAAACGGCGCTTGACACCGAAGTGCTGCTGGAAGCCAGCGGCATCGTGTTCAAGGGCGATGCGCTACAGCGCGTCAACGTGCCGGCCAAGAGCAGCACCCGCTTGAACTGGAACGTGACGGTGGTCGATGCGCCCGTTGCGCTGATGACCTTCACGGTCAAATCCGGCACGCTTCAAGACAGCAGCACGCCCACGCTGGCGACTGCGCCAGGCGGCGGCATTCCGATTCTGAACTATGTCGCGCCCGAGACCATCGCCACTGCCGGCGATGTGGGTGAAGCCGGCGCCAAACTCGAATTGATCGCGCTGCCCAGCCGCCTCGACACAGGCCGCGGCTCGCTCCATGTGCGCGTGGATGCGTCGCTCGGGCAAGCCGACTTGCGCGCGGGCCGCGCGCTGGATGCGTATCCCTACGAAAGCAATGAATGGGCCGCCTCGCGGCTGCTGACGCAACTGGCGCTTCGCAATGTGCTTACCCAGTCGACACAAGCCGACGACGCGCCAATCCAGCGCGCGCTGCAAAGCTTTTTCAACAGTCAGTACAGCGAGGGCGGTTGGGGCTGGTGGTCGTCGGATTCGGTCAACCCCTATCTGACCGCGCATATCGTGCTGGCCATCGCCCGCGCCAAAGAGGCCGGTTTTGTTTACGATCAAAGCTCGCTCGACCGCGCCCGCGAGTACCTGTTGCTGTCGACGCAAACTCCGGCGGCGGAACTGGCCACCACCGGCGCGGCCAACCGCCGCGCCTTTATCTTATTTGCGCTTGGCGAAGCGGGCTACCCGGATGCCGGACGTTTGGGCGCGCTTTTTGAAAGCCGCGAAAAGCTTGGACACTACGGCAAAGCGTTGCTGTCCATGGCGATGGAGAAAGCCCAGCCCGGCGATGTGCGCGTCAAGACGCTGCTGGCCGACGTGATAAGCGCGGCGCTCTCCAGCGCCACTGGCACGCACTGGCAGGAGCCCGAGCGCGACTTCGACAATTTCTTTGGCAACACGCGCAGCACGTCGATCGCCTTGATGATGCTGGCGCGCCTCGACGCCAAAAACGCATTTGCGCCAAACGCGGTGCGCTGGCTGATGGTGGCGCGCGCAGGCGATTGGTGGGAGAGCTCGCATGAGACCGCCTGGGCAACCATGGCTCTGAGTGAATGGCTCGCCCGCTCGGGCGAGAAAGACGCGCGCTTCAGCTGGCGCGCGGCGTTGAATGATCAGGCGCTTCTGCAAGGCAACGAACAATCTCCCGGGGATGAAATCTCTGTCGAAGTCGCCCGTCTGCTGCGCGGCCAGGTCAACCAGCTGGTGTTTGAGCGCGGAGAGGCGCTGGCCGGGTCCGGCGCCCAGGGCCGCATGTATTACACCGCGCGGCTCAAGATTTATCTGCCGGTTGAAGAGGCCAAGGCCATCGACCGGGGCATCATCATCGCCCGCAAATACGAGCGCGGCGATTGCGCGCCAAAGCCCGAGAAGCCGTGCGAAGCCATCACCGCGGCCAAGATTGGCGAGACCGTGCGCGTGCGGCTGACCGTGATGGCGCCCAACGACTTGAACTATGTGCGGATCAACGATCCGCTGCCCGGCGGCGCGGAAGCGATCGACACATCGCTGAAAACCAGCCAGACGCAGGTCGACAACGGCGTGCAAGCTGATTTCGGCGGCTATGGCGGCTGGGGCTGGTGGTGGTTTAGCAACACCGATATCCGCGACGACAGCGTGGCGGTCTTCGCCAGTTACCTGCCTGCCGGCACCTACGAGTATGTGTATACGATGCGCCCCTCGATCGCGGGTGAATTTAAGGTGATGCCGGCAGCGATCGAAGAGCAATATTTTCCGGAAGTCTTTGGCCGCAGCGATGGCGCGAAATTTGTTATCAACCCATGAACATCCACGCCTTCCCCATCCTCGAACACGATCCGGCGCCGGATGCGTTTATTGAGCCGTCGCGCGTGATCGTGCCCATCGACATAGCGCCCGACTGCGTGTTGTGCTTCTTCCACGACATCGTCGATCTGGTGGCGCAACAGCACAACGCGCGCATCGTCAAGCATCTGATCAGCGAGATGGGGCGTCAGCCAATCTACGAAATCGATATCGACGGGCGGCGACTGGCGTTTGTGCAGCCGGGTGTGGGCGCGCCATTGGCCGCCGCCTTCATGGAGGAGATGATCGCGCTGGGCTGCCGGCGTTTCATCGCCTGCGGCGGCGCAGGGGCGCTGGCCGGTGAGATCACGCTTGGGCACTTGGTCGTGCCGATCAGCGCAGTGCGCGACGAAGGCACCTCATATCACTACGCGCCGCCGTCGCGCGAACTCGCGCCACACGACGACGCCATCGAAGCCATTGAAATGGCTCTGCGGCGTGATGGCGTTCCGTATGTCAAAGGCAAAACCTGGACGACCGACGCCATCTACCGCGAGACGCGCGAGCGCATCGTCCGCCGGCGCGAAGAAGGCTGTCTGACGGTCGAAATGGAGACGTCCGCGTTCTGCGCGGTGGCGCAATTTCGCGGAGTCAAGTTTGGCCAGATTCTGTATGGCGGCGACGATCTGAGCAGCGCGGAGTGGGATTCGCGGCATTGGAACCATCAGACCTCGCTGCGCGAGAAGCTCTTCTGGCTTGCGGCCGAGGCCTGCCTGGGAATGGCCTAGAACTCATCCTGAAAATGTGGGCCCCACCTTTTTCGCCAACGTTTCAGGTTTACAAGCAAGGTGGAGTCCACATTTTAGGATGAGTTCTAGCGTAGGCGGCAGTTTGACATCATGCGGCCACGTTGGCCTGCGATTCTGAGTGCATCTGGGCCGTTCAGCCCCGCATGCGTTGCACAAACTCAAACGCCGCCTGCGCCGGGTCGGGCGCGTCGCCTGCCGCCCGAATTAGCGCGGCGCCAATGATCGCGCCATCAGCAAATGTGCCCACCTCGCGCACATGCTCGGGCGTGCTGATGCCAAAGCCGACGGCAACGGGTTTGCCGTTGGCCTTCGCCTTGACTCGGCCGACATACTCGCTCAAGCCGCCTGACAATTGACCGCGCGCGCCAGTGGTGCCGGTCACCGACACGACATAGATAAAGCCGCTGGCGTGCGCCGCCGCCTGGGCGATGCGGTGCTCGGTGCTGGTCGGCGCGGTGAAATGCACCAGAGCCATGTCGTCGGCATCGCACGCGCGCTTGATCTCGCCATCCTCTTCGGGCGGCAGATCGGGCACAATCAGGCCATCGGCGCCCGCCTCGCGCCAGGCGCGCACATAGCGCGCTTCTCCGTAGGCCAGGACCGGATTCAAATAACCCATCGCCATCAACGGAATGGTCACGCCGTTGGCGCGCGCCTGCGCCGCAAGTTCAAGGCACTTTTGCATGGTGATGCCGCGGTCGAGGGCGATCTGATTGGCGTGCTGGATGACCGGACCATCGGCAAGCGGATCGCTAAACGGCACCCCCAGCTCGATCATGTCCGCCCCGCCACGGGCCAGGGCCTCGATCACCTTGAGCGATGTGTCGGCGTCGGGATAGCCAAGCGACCAGTATGGCATCAGCGCCGGCCGGCCCTCGGCGTGCGCGCGCGCAAATGCGTTTTTGATTTTCTCCAAGCCCATGGCTATGCCTCGTCGCCCAACACGCGGTATTTGCCGTTGAAATACAGCAGCGGCTCAAGATCCGGGCGTTGCACGCCTCCGGCCTGCACCATGCCCAGAAAAATCGTGTGATCACCGGCGACGAAGGCCTCGTGCACGTTACAGTCCAGATAGGCCACAGCTTCATCCAGAACCGGCGCGCCGGTTGCGGCGGCGTGATGCGCCAGATCCTTGAAGCGCTCCTCATCCGGAATGCGGCCGGCAAAGCGGTCGGAAATGTGCTTCATCTCCGGCGCCAGAAAGTTAACGCAGAAGATGCCGCTTTTTTCGATCATTGGATGCGTGCGGCCCTTGCGGTTGACGCACACGAACACCAGCGGCGGCTCGGCCGACAGCGACGAGAATGCCGTGGCGGTCAGTCCATAGATCAGGCCATCGCTGCGCGTGGTGATCACATTTACGGTACTGGCCCAGCGGCGCATCACGAGTTTGAAATCGTCGGGGGTAATCATGGGAAAGATCAAGTGTCAAAGGGAAAGTTCATGCCGGACGCGATGAGTGTCAAAGTGTCAATGGTTAGGATTGCGCCGAGCACGATAGGTGTCGCTATTGACACCTGGACCCCTATCGCGCACGACATGGCCTTCCCTCTGACGCTCCGACACACGAATCGCGTCAACTCAAAATGGAATCAATTTGGGCAAGCTCGTCGCTACCAAATGCCAGATTCTTCGTGGCGGCTACGCAATCGTCGATCTGCTGCGCGCTGCTGGCGCCGATCAACGCCGAGGTCACTCGGCCATCGCGCAGCACCCAGGCCAGCGCCATTTGCGCCAGCGATTGACCGCGCTTTTGCGCCAGGTCGTTGAGCTTGCGCACTTTGGCCAGTTTGTCATCGGTCACACCCGCGGGCTTGAGAAAGCCATGCGGCTTGCTGGCGCGGCTGCCTTCAGCGATGCCGCCCAGATAGCGATTGGTCAGCAAACCTTGCGCCAGCGGCGAAAATGGAATGCAGCCGATGCCTTCGTCACCCAGAACGTTGAGCAGATCGGGCTCGATCCAGCGGTTGAACATGTTGTAGACGGGCTGATGGATGAGCAAAGGCGTGCCCAGCCCGCGCATGATTTGCGCTGCTTTGCGCGCTTCTTCGTGTTTGTAATTCGATATGCCGGCATACAGCGCGCGCCCGCTGCGCACGGCGTAGTCGAGCGCCTGCATCGTCTCTTCAAGCGGGGTGTCGGGGTCCGGGCGATGATGATAGAAAATGTCGACGTATTTCAGACCCATGCGTTCGAGGCTTTGATCCAGGCTGGAAATCAGATACTTGCGCGAGCCCCATTCGCCATATGGGCCGGCCCACATGTAATAGCCCGCTTTGGTGGAAATGATCAGCTCGTCGCGATGGCGCGCCAGATCCTGCTTAAGAATCTTGCCGAAGTTTTCCTCGGCGCTGCCGGGAGGCGGGCCATAGTTGTTGGCCAGGTCAATATGTGTGATGCCTTGGTCAAACGCGCGCAGCACGATCGCGCGGCCGTTTTCAAACATATCCACGCCGCCAAAATTGTGCCAAAGGCCCAATGAAATCGCCGGAAGTTTGATGCCGGAACGTCCGCAACGGTTGTAGCGCATCGATTCATATCGATTGGATGCAGGTGTCATGGCGTCAACTGTAGCACGTGGGCGCCGTCCCGCGTGCGTCGCGCCGTGCCGCGCGACCGGCACAAATTCCGTTATGCGTTCGCGCCGGCGCCCGCGTGCGTTCGCGCCCGTCCCGCGGGACGGCGCCCGCGGTACTACAGCAACGACCGATATACCGCGTCGATGCGTTCGACCATTTTCTCGCGCGTGAATTCGTCGATCACACGCTGCCGCGCTGCGCCGCCCATGCGCTCGCGCACACTGCGATCCGACAATTTTCCCGCAGCTTCGGCAATCGCCGGAGGCTGCAGCGGCGGTATCACATATCCGGTCGTGCCGTCTTGATTGATCCATGATGTGGCCGTGCCCACTTCGGTTGTGATCACCGGCAACCCGCTGGCCATGGCCTCAAGCACTGCAATGCCATACGCTTCAGCGCGGGCATTGGCAGGCAGCACGTAGGCATCTGCCGCCTGATAGTAGGCCGGAAGATCGGCGTCATTGGGCGAGCCGACAAAGAAGACGCGCTTGGCGACGTTCATTCGCTGGGCCAATGCCTTCCAGGATGCTTCCATGGCGCCGTTGCCGGCCAGCACCGCCACCGCGTTGGGCAACAGCGTCAGCGCGCGGATCAAATCGTCCAATCCTTTGTAGTAGCGAAATCGCCCGACGCTGAGCAACACCAGCCGTTCTTCGCTGCTTGGCAGTGACGACAACCAGCTGTTGCGCAACCGGGTTGCACGATGATGCGACTGCATGGTGCGCGCAAAGCGGCCGGCATCGATGCCGATGGGCACCACCGTGCACTTGCGCACTTGATCGCGCAGCCACGGCGATGTGGCCGCATACGCATCGCTGCTCGGAATAATGCGATCGGCTTTGGCGATCACGCGCCGCAACATCGGCGCGTAAAGCTTGAGCAGTGTCTTCTGCCGCACGATATCGCTTTGCCAACTGATCACGGTGCATTTGGCCTTTCCAAAAAACAGGTTGCATGTCTCGCCAACGGGATAAGGCGCCTGCAAATGCGCGACGTCCGCGCCCGCCGTTAGCTCGGCCACGCGCCGTGGAAACGACAATGCGATCGGCGCCGACTGGACATCCAACTGCCGCGGCACGCGCACCACCCGCACCCCGTTTTCATTGATGTCGGTCGGAGCACGCCCGCGCAGCTGCGTCACCAGCACCGTCACCTCGTGGCCGGCGCGGGCCTGCGCCTCCGCCAGATCGCGCATGTGATTTTCAATGCCGCCGAGAACGGGGAAGTAGTCTTTGTAGATGTGTACGATGCGCATGGCAATGATGTGTCCGGCTGTGTGCTATCCGCGCGAGAGCGACCGATAGATCTCAATTGTACGTTTGGCGGTTTTCTCCCACGAAAAGCCGGCCGCCTGCGCAAAACTCTTTTGGCTGAGCGCCGCCCGCAACGCCGCATCCCCCAACACCCGTGACAGGGCTGCCGCAATGGCGCCAATATCCAACGGATCGATCAGCAGCGCAGCATCGCCGGCCACCTCGGGCAGGGCCGATGTGTTCGAACAGATCGTCGGCGCGCCGCAAGCCATCGCCTCGAGCGGCGTCAACCCAAAGCCTTCATACAAAGACGGGTAAACAAACACCTCACAGGCGGAATACAGCGCCGCCGCGTCGGCATCACCGACCGGGCCCAGCACCCGCACGCGCGGCCCCAGCCCCAACGCGCTGACCCTCTGTTGCGCCTGCGGATAGCGCAAGTCCTGATGCCCGGCAATCACCAGCGTGACATCTTCGGCCGGTGTGGCCGCAAAAGCATCGATCAAACGGGGCAGATTTTTGTGGGGCTTGTTGCTGGCCAGATACAGCGCAAAGCGCCCGCGCAGCCCGAATCGATCGCGCGCGCTGCGCATTTGCGCCTGCGATTGCGGGACAAACACGGCGTCGGCCGCCAGGGGCGTCACATCCAGCTTGCCGCGCGCGGCTGGAAAGTGGCGCGCGAGATCGTCCGCCGCCGATTGCGAAATGGTGATGATGCGGCGAGACGCGCGTATCGCCAGGCGATGAAACAGCCCAATCAGCAGGCGCGCCCGCGCGGACGGCACATATTGAGGATACACAAAGGAGATGGCGTCATAGATCGTGGTCACCGACGTGCGGCCGCGCGCATAGGGCCGCACGTAGTACAGATGGTGGTCGACATCGCCCTGCACCGGCAATGCGCGCAGGGCGTTCGATGCGCCAAAAATCGGCGCGCGATGCTCAATGAACGTAATGCGCGCCGCGGCCGTGCCTGCCGGCGCGCTGAGCGGCGATGGCAGTCGCGTGTTCTTCGCTGCACCATCGTGCAACACGATCAGGCGCTCGTCCGGCTGCAACAGCGCCGACAGCGCGCGCAATAAATTCCAGGCATAGCGGCCAATGCCGGGAAAGTGGTCCTGAATGACGCGCGCGTCAAACAGATATTGGCGCGGCGCAGGCGCGCTCATGTCAATCCCTGCAACCGGCGCAACATCAGCCTGCCCACGGTCAACACGCCCCGATGAATCTCACGCGTCGATATCTTGGACTGGCCATGTATGCGGTCTTCAAAAACGATTGGCGTCTCCGCGATGCGAAACCCGCCGCGTTGTACATACCAGAGCGTCTCGGTCAGAAATGAGTAGCCGTTTGAAAAGATGCTATCGAGCGGCATCGCCTGTAGCACGGCCGCGCGATACAAGCGAAAACCCGCCGTGCAATCGCGCGCGCTCAAGCCCAGCGCCGCGCGCGCGACGAGATTGGATGTCTTGCTCAGAAACCGGCGATGCCATGGATAGCGCACTTCGCCGCCCGATACATAGCGCGAGCCGATTACAAGATCGCTGCTTTGAATGCGCTCCATCATGGCTGGAATGTAGCGCGGGTGATGTGAAAAATCCGCATCCATCGTCAGCGCAGCGTCGTAGGATTCGGCCAGTGCGCGTTTAAACCCGGCCACATAGGCAGTGCCCAGGCCCAGCTTGCCCGCGCGATGAATCACGCGCACGCGCGCGTCGCCTGCAGCCAGTCGTTCGGCCAGCGCGCCCGTGCCGTCTGGCGACGCGTCGTCGACCACGCATACATCGACCGGCAGCTTCAGCAGCTCCGGCATCAACAATGCAAGGTTGTCCAGCTCGTTGTAGGTCGGCAAAACAACAAGCACGCGCGTCACGGCTGGCACCGCTAGAGATCCTCCATGCGAAAGGAGTGCTTGCGCGCGCGGTCGTCGACGATTCCGCTGAGCACCAGCAGCACGAAGACATCCACCCATCCGACAACAGCCAGGCCAATCAGCACGCGCGTGGCAAAATCCAGCGCAGCCTGCGAGCCACAATCGGCGGACGCGCCGGCGGAACATGAAAAGAAAAGGCCGAAAGTCTGCGCAATCAGAAAAATGATCACGACGCCCACAGCTGCCGATGCCATCACATTGCCCATGATCACTCTGCGGCGGCGCCAGAAGGGAAACCCCACAATTGCGCCCAGCACGATCGGCACGATCGTCGCCGCAATCAACGTAAGGATCGGATCAAAATCGGCCATGCGCGAATTGTAAGCCGCGGTGATGGGCTAAACGAATGCCCTTAAAGCGCCGCATCCAGGTCGCCGATCAGATCATCGGCATGCTCAAGCCCGATCGAGCAGCGCAACAAAGCGGGAGGCGCAACCGTGCCGGGCCCTTCCACCGTGGCGCGATGCTCGATCAGGCTTTCATAGCCGCCCAGGCTGGTGGCGCGCTTGAACAGCCGCACGCGTTTGGCCGCCGCCAGGGCCGCTTCCGCTCCTCCATGCACTTCGAACGACAGCATCCCACCGGGCGCCGTCATCTGCCGGGCCGCAACGTCAAACTGCGGATGCGAGGGCAAGCCCGGGTAATGCACCGCGCTCACGCCGCGGTGGCCGGCCAAAAACGCCGCCACTGCGCTGGCGTTGGCCACATGCCCCCGCATGCGATAGGCCATGGTCGGTATGCTGCGCTGGATTAGCCAGCAATCAAATGGAGAGGGAACTGCGCCGCCCAGCTGTTGCACGCTGCGCGCTCTCTCATACAGCGCATCCGGCTGCTTGAATATCAGTGCGCCGCCGGTGACGTCGCTGTGTCCGCCGAAATATTTGGTGGTGGAATGCATCACGATGTCCGCGCCGTGTTCAATCGGCCTCTGGCAAAATGGCGTGGCCCAGGTGTTGTCGACCGCGCACAACGCGCCAGCCTGATGCGCCAGGCGCGCCGCAGCGGCAATATCGGTGATGTGCAGGCACGGGTTTGACGGCGTCTCCACCCACACCAGCTTTGTGTTCGGCCGCAGCGCCCGCTCAACATTGGCAAGATCGGTCATGTCGGCCACGCTGATCTGCAGGCCCCAGCGGCCAAAGTGCCCGTCAGCCAGCGCGCGCGTGCCAAAGTAAATGTCAGCCGGCAACACGACGTGATCGCCCGCCTGCAGGCACTGAAACAGCGCGTTGGTCGCGCCCATGCCTGATGCAAACGCCAGCGCCGCCGCACCGCCCTCGAGCGTCGCATACGCCCGCTCCACCGCGCGGCGATTTGGATTGTCCGCCCGGCCATACACATTGCCATGCGGTGTGGCGTAGTCCTCGTCGCGCGCAAATGTCGTCGACATGATCAGCGGCGGAGCTACTGCGCCGCTGCCGGCATCTTCATTGCCCGCAGCGTGAATGGCCAGGGTCTCGATATGCATGGCTGCATTCTAGGGGCTGCGCCGGGTAAGTGTCCGCTGCGCGAAATCGGCAGCCGGACGGGCGAACAGCTGTGTCAAGCGCCGAGTCACGGCAAGCACTGACGCGCGCCACCAGCTTCGCGCAGTCGTCGATGGGCCGCAAATACCGCGTTTATGCCATTCTGCGATAATCCCCGTCATGGCTGTTTCTTCATCAACTTCCGCCGGTGCGCCGGCGTTTGACTTGGCGGTGCTCGGCGGCGGGCCGGGCGGATATGTGGCTGCGATTCGCGCCGCCCAATTGGGTTTGAAAGTGGCGCTGATCGAGCGCGACGCCATGGGCGGCATTTGCGCCAACTGGGGCTGCATCCCGACCAAAGTGCTGTTGCGCAACGCCGAAATCGTCGAACTGTTCGGCGACGCAAAAACATATGGCGTGACGATCGACAACATGAAGGCCGACTATGGCGCGGCTTACAAGCGCAGCCGCGATGTCAGCAACCGCATGGTCAAAGGCGTCGATTTTCTGATGAAGAAGAACAACGTGCAGGTGTTCAAGGGCATCGGCTCGCTGAAAGACGCCAACACCATCTATGTCGAATCGCGCGGCGAAGAACACACCGTCACCGCCGCGCACATCATCGTGGCCACCGGCGCCAAGCCGCGCCTGCTGCCTGGCCTCGCGCCGGACGGGCAGCGCGTGTTTACGTATCGCCAGCTGCTGGAAGCGCAAACCGCGCCAAAGACCATGATCGTGATCGGCAGCGGCGCCATCGGCATGGAATTCTCGTATGTCTTTCACGCCTACGGCACCGAAGTCACCATCATCGAAGCGCTGCCGCGCATCCTGCCCAACGAAGACGAAGAGATCAGCGCCGAGATGGTGCGCAGCATCAATCGCATGGGCATCAAGACGATGGCCGGCGCCATGGTCGAAGGCGCCAGCGTCGGCCCTGACGGCGTCACCGTGCAGGTCAACGACGGCAAGGGCATGCAATCGCTCAAAGCCGACTGGGTGCTGGTGTCGACCGGCGTGGTTCCGCTGACCAGCGACATTGGCCTGGACAAAGCCGGCGTCGCGCTCGACCAGCGTGGCTTCATCCCGGTGGATGAGCATCTGCAAACCAACATCCCCAGCGTGTATGCGATCGGTGATGTCACCGGCAAGCTGCCGCTGGCGCACGTGGCATCGGCGCAGGGTGTGGTGGCGGCCGAGTCCATCGCCGCGGCGATGGGCAAGTATCAAGGCCATATCGCCAAGCTCGACTATAACGCCATGCCGCGCTGCACCTATTCGCATCCGCAAGTCGCCAGCATGGGGCTGACCGAAGCGCAGGCCAAAGAGAAAGGCTACCAAGTCAAGGTCAGCAAATTCCCATTCCGCGCCAACGGCAAATCACTGGCGCTCAACAACGTGGATGGCTTTGTCAAGCTGGTGGCCGACGCCAAATACGGCGAGATTCTGGGCGTGCATTGCATCGGCCCGGATGTGACCGAGATGCTGCCGGAGTTTGTGCTGGCCAAGAGCGCCGAGCTCACGCCTGATCAGATCGCCGCCGCCGTTCACGCCCATCCCACCATGAGCGAAGCCCTCATGGAAGCGGCTCACGGGATTGAGGGGCTGCCCATACACCTGTAATCAATTGCGTCAGGTGCTGAACGATCAGCACCTTCAGCACCTGGCGCACGTTCTTCTTAAACGCCCGCCGCCTGCAGTTTCTCCGCTTGCTCGCGCGCGGATAACTCGTCGATAAAATCGTCGATGTCGCCGTCCATCACTGCTTGCATTTGAAATTTGTCCATGCCGATCCGGTGATCGGTAATTCGGCTTTGCGGAAAGTTATACGTGCGGATCTTTTCGCTGCGATCGCCCGTGCCGATCTGGCCTTTCTTCTCCGCTGCAATCAGCGCGTGGCGCTTCTGCTCTTCAAGTTCAAACAAGCGCGAGCGCAGCACGCTCATCGCTCGCAAGCGGTTCTGCCCCTGGCTGCGCTCATCCTGTACAGCCACGACCTGTCCGGTCGGCTTGTGCGTGATTCGGATGGCGCTCTCGTTTTTCTGCACGTTTTGTCCTCCGGCGCCGCGCGAGCGGTAGGTTTCGATCAGCAAGTCGTTGTCCGGAATGTTGATCTCCACTTCATCGACCTCGGGCATCACCGCCACCGTGACCGTGCTGGTGTGAATGCGGCCATTGGACTCGGTCGCCGGGATGCGCTGCACGCGATGCACCCCGCTTTCGAATTTGAGCCGCGAATACGCGCCCTTGCCCTTCACCGCAAAAATCACTTCCTTGAAACCGCCGATGCCGCTTTCGGATTCATCCAGCACTTCGACTTTCCAGCGATGGTTCTCTGAGTAACGGGTATACATGCGGAACAGCTCGGCGGCGAACAACCCGGCTTCGTCGCCGCCCGCGCCGGCGCGAATTTCCACGATCACGTCGCGTTCATCGCGCGGGTCGCGCGGCACCAGCAGCATTTTGAGCGCGCTCTCCAGCGCGGCGATCTGCGCCTGAAGCGGCTCAATCTCGGCTTGCGCAATCTCGGCCAACTCGTCGCCAGCGGCAGCCAATTCCTGGTTTTCGGCCAGGTCTTTGCGCGCCTTCTTCAAGGCGCGGTATTTCTGCACAAGCTCAAGCATTTCGTTGTGCTGCTTGGCGATCTCGGAATAGCGCGCGTAGTCGTTGGCGATGGTTGGATCGGCCATCTGCTCCGACAATTCGTCAAAACGCTGTTCGAGGGTTGCGAGTTTCTCATCCATGATTCACCAGTTCCGGGCGGCGCTGCCCGCACAAGGGGCAAACAAAAAGCCGCCGAGACGCGCAGTTTGATTTGGAATGCCACGGGCATCCCATCAGTCAAACGGCGTTTCGGCGGCTAGTACGTCACGATCTGGCCGCATTATAGTTCGGCGCTGTCCATGGAAGCCACACAACCTTCGAACGAATTGCCGGTGGGGCTGCCGCCTGCCGCCCAGCGCGTGCAGGCCACCCTTCAGGCGCTGGGGCTCACGCTTGCCGTGCGCGAATTTCCACAAGGCACCCGCACCGCCCAGGATGCGGCCAACGCCGTCGGCTGCGCTGTCGGGCAGATTGTCAAATCGCTGATCTTCAAGGCCGCCGACGGCAGCGGCGTGCCGCCACTGGCCCACACCGAGCCGCTGCTCACGCTGATCGACGAAGACCTGCTGCACTACGGCGAAATCTGGGCAGCCGCCGGCACGCCCAGCACTGTGTTTCGGCTGACGCCCGCGGAGTTGACGCGGGTTGCGCCACTTGCCCGCATCGCCCGGATCAAGCCTGGTCCTTGACAGTCATGCGAATCGGATCTGCACCGTCGGTCTGGGCGCTTTGTTCGCGTTGGCGCTGCCGGAAAACAAACGCCAAACACCCGATCGCGATCACGGTCAACACGGCTTCGGCCGCAAACGGGCCGGCGGATTGAAGGGTAAGCACCGCCGCCGTGTTGGCGGCCACGTGCGAAACGATGGCCGCCAGCAGCCACTTTGCGCCCTCGCCTCGCACCGCAAGCAGCACCATCACACTGAATGCGATGTGCAACGCAATCGCCAGCGCGCGCTCGTAGACGCCCAGCCCATACGCCCAGGCCCGCATGTCATGCAAAGCCTGGACTTGAACGCGCAGCGCGTCGGCTTGCTGTGGCGAGGCTGCCTGCACCTGCGCAATCAGAGCGTCTCCGCCCAGCACCAGCGTAACGACGTTGACCAGGCCAAATCCGAACAAGATGATCGCTTCGATGCCGCCGTGACCCGCGCCAAACATCACCGCTCCGGGCCAGCTGCGAACGTCTTTCGCCAGCCAGCGCATCACTGCATAGCGCGCGGTCTCTTCGAACAGGCCGGATGTGAGCAGCTGCACGGCCAGAATGGCCGTCGTCGCGCCGCTCGCCATGACCGAGACCGCCGCCAGCAGCGGAATGCGCAGCGCTTGCGACGCGACAAACGCCAGTGCGCCGGCGCCCCACCAGACCCAGCGCCCAGGCAAACGGCGCTTGAGCACAAGGGCCAGCACAATCACGCTGACGACAATTATGGCAAGCTGCACGCCGACGAGAACGATCACGTTCATGTTATTGCTTTGCTGTGTCGCGTTTGCGCAGCGCCAAGCGATATGAGTAAGCAACTGTAAATACCGCCGCGCCCAGCACAGCGACCATGACGACGGTGAACATAAATTTGCCGTTTAGGATGAGCGCGGCCAACATGATGACCACTCCGGCCAGCACAAAAGCTCGTGCGCCGACGCGATGTGTGCGCCGCCAAACCTCGGCGTCTGTCAACGTCCAAGGCAAGCGAATGCCGGCCCAACTGTTGCGCCGCAACCGCCCCATCGTGTTGCCAATGAGTGCCAGCAACGCGCCCTCTGCCAGGGCCACGATCTGCACCACATTCAGCCGGAGGCCAATGCCGATGCCCAGAACCGCCACGTGCACGACGAGCAAAAATGCGGCAATTCCATTGGATGCGATTTGCAGATACGCGCCCGTGGATTCGTGTTGTGAGATCGGATCAAAGCGCGCCAGCACGCGCATGAGCGCCAACACCAGCGCGGCCACCACGGGCATAAACAACACGCTGGACAGCCTGGATGCGTAGCCATCCACCTCGCCGTTGATGTTCCAGTGCGTCGGCACGGTGTCGGGCAGATGGCCATAGGCCAGAGCGCTGGCCATGCCCATCAGGGCGATGCATGCGATGCCAATCCATTTGCTGTTCATTTTGTCCTCCGTGTCACCTTGGCGCTAGAACTGCGTTGCGCTTTGGCCGATCGCCCGGCGGCAAGCAGATCCATCAACACTTGCAGCGCTTCCTGCGCCACGCTGGCGTTCAGCGAATACACGATGCGCTGGCCATCACGCTCTCCATCGACCAGCTCGGCCGATTTCAAAACGGTCAGATGGTGCGACACGCTGGGCAGCGAGATGTGAAAGTTCGACGCAATGTCACCCGCAGTCAGATCGCCTTCTGAGAGCAGGCGCAGAATTTCGCGGCGCGTCGGATCGGAGAGCGCCTGAAAGGTGCGCGAAAGCGCGCTGTCTATTAGAGATTTAGCCAAGTGTCTAAATATTATCATAGGGACATGGGTGAACCTGACTTTCCGCTGATTTCCAGCCTGAGCAACCCGCGCGTCAAACACACGGTGGCGCTAAATGACAAAAAACAGCGCGATGCCGATGGCTTGATGCTGATCGAGGGGTTCGACCCGGTGTCGATGGCGCTTTCCTGCGGCGTGCCGGTGCGGACGCTATTTTTCTGCCCGACGTTCTACAAACCGGCGCACACTGCCGGTGCTCACGCCGAGCTGATGCAGCGCGTGCGCGCGTGTGTCCCGGAAGTGATCGAGACCACCCAGCCCGTATTCGAAAAAATGGCCTACCGCGATGGCCCCGACGGCTTTTTGGCCATCGCGCCGCGGCCGCGCTTTGAGCTGGGCGCGCTTGCGCTAAGCAGCACGCACGCGCCTTTGCTGCTTGTGGCCGAACGCGTGGAAAAGCCCGGCAACCTGGGCGCGATGCTGCGCACCTGCGACGCCGCCGGCGTCGACGCCTTCGTCACCGTCGATCCCGTCGCAGACTTGACCAACCCCAACGTGGTGCGCGCTTCGCAAGGCACGCTGTTCAGCCTGCCGGTGGCGCAATGCACGCGCCAGCAGCTGCGCGACTGGCTCAAGCAGCATGGCATCCGCGCCGTTGCGACAACGCCCAACGATGTCGGGGGCAATGCGCCGCTGCCATATACCGCTTTCGATTTCAAGCAGCCATGCGCCATTCTGATGGGCGAAGAAAAATTCGGACTTACCGATTTTTGGCTCAAATGCGCCGATGCGGCGGTCAAGATTCCGATGTTCGGCCGTATCAACTCGCTCAACGTCGCCACCGCGGCCGCGCTGATGGTTTACGAAGCGGTCCGCCAGCGTCGCTGACATCAGCCCCGCCGCGCCTTCACGGCTTTGCGCCCAGCTCGTCAACCTGATAGCCGTTGGGATATGACGGGTGACGCTGGCGCGTGATCAGGCGCGGCGCCGCCCGACGCGGCAACACGCGCAGGGCCAGCGACCGGCTGCGCAGCAAGCCGTTCACCAGCACGCGCATCGCCGCCGGCGGCCGCGCAAAGCCGACCGCGTCGCACATCGCGTCGTCGAGCATCGCGTTGACAAACGGATAGCCCAGCCGCGCCCAGCGTCGCGGCAGCACGCGCGCAATCAGAAAATCGCGCGTCACATCGCCCAGCACCTTGTTGTTGTCCGAATAGGCAAAGTGCGCGCGCTCATAGTCGATGTTAAAGCGCTCAAACGCAGCGATGTCGCCCGGGATGTCTTGAATCGCCATGAATCCGCCCACCCGCCGCCAGAAATAAAACGAAGCCAGCTTTTCGTTGTCGGTGAGCGGCCGCCAGCCAAATCGCGCGTTCCAGCGAATCGGTTCAAACACAAACGTGCTGAGGGTGTACAGATACTCGTCGTTCGGGATGTGATAACGGCCATGCTGGCGGTTCATCCGGCGCAGCGCCGCTCGACCGCGCTCGCTGTCATAGCCGTTTTCGAGCATCTCAGCCAGAATCAGCACTGTGTCGTCGTAGCGCTTTTGAGTGCGCTGGGTGAACTCGCCGGTTTTGACCAGCAGCGGTGTGCCCTTCGCCACCCCAAAGGTGCGAAACAGCGCAAACTCCAGCGCGCGCGTGGTGTCCCACGGAAAGTCGTAGCACGTGCTGAGATAGCCAATCTCCTGGTGCTGAGCGACCGGATCCATTTGCCGCACCAGATCGCGGATGGCAAAGCGGTTGCGTGACAACGGCACGGGAACGGCGAGTTGGGTCATGGTTGACAGCATCGTAACGCCATCCCGGGCGGTGGGGTGCGGGCTTTGTGAGGATTTTGTCATGTCGCACCTAGTCGCAGCGCCAGCCAACCGGCGTCAACAGAAGCGTCAACGCGGCCAAAACGAACAAAATGGCAAACCCTGACAAGAGATCGTTCATGGCGTTTCATCCGCCTTTGCCGGCAGCGATTTGAAATACGCATACAACGCCTGCAGATCGCTGTCGGACATCTTCGAGAACACCGGCCACGGCATGCGCAGCGGGTTCAACCCGAGCCCCTCGGGCGTTTTGCCTGTGCGAAGGGTTTCGATAAATTGCGCCTCGGTCCAGCGCCCAAGATTGCCGCCAGGAGTCAGGTTCTTGGCCTTTGGATCATCTGGGCCGGCGCCCGGCACCGCACCGCCCGAAAAATTCCTGGCATGGCAACCAACGCACGAAATATTCGCCAAGTATCCGCCATATTCGGGCGTAGCGCCCATTGCAACCGCGCTGGGTCGAGCGGCGTTCACGTCGATTCGGTCGATGCTCGGCGACGGGATCAGTCCGGCTGCCAACAGAAATCGTCCAAGCAGGGGCAGTTGCGGCGCACCTTTCTGGCGATTCACGGGCGACACGGTCTTGAGATAAGCGATGATCGCGCCCAGATCGGCATCGCTAAAACGATTAAAGTCCTCGCTGGGCATCACCAAAATACCCGAGCCGTCAGGTTTCACGCCATAGCGAATCGCGCGCACAAAGTCAGCGTCGGTGTAGGTGGCTTGCACGCCGCCGGCGCCGGCCGTTAGGTTGGAGCCATGCACTGTGGCAACGGCGGCGTCGATATCCACGCGCTTGCCGCCCAGATCTGGTCCATGGCAGTCCTCACAGGCGCCCACCACGCGGACCAAATAGCGTCCACGCTCGATGCTAGCCGCATCGGAAGGCACAGACACATCCAGCTTTTCGGCTTGTATCGCATACGTCTTGCCGGTCTGAATCGCCGAGATGGCAAACACGGCGATCAGCCCGAGGGCCAGCAACCCGATCAGGCCTCCGATAAAAACCCCGAGTATTTTCGCTTTGCTTTTCATCGCTGCTCCTTGGTAAGCCGCTGGAGAATAGGATCTGGGGTTGCTCATTTCACAGTCAGAAAGGTGTTCATTTCACGTCCGCACCGATCGGCCTTGTTACACTGTCCGCATGGCCAAAGTGATCTTTATGGGCACGCCGCAATTCGCCATGCCGTCGCTGGCGGCGCTGATCGAACACCATGAGGTGGTGGCGGTCGTCACACAACCGGATGCTCCGGCCGGCCGCGGCAAATCGTTGACGACGTCGCCGGTTAAGCAGCTTGCAGTGTCAAAAGGGGTGCCGGTGCTGCAACCAGCATCGCTCAAACCGGCGGAAGCGGTCGAGGCCTTGCGCGCTTACGCGCCCGATCTGATTGTGGTCGCAGCGTTCGGGCAGATTCTGCGCCAGAATGTGCTTGATCTGCCGCGTTTTCACTGCATCAATGTGCATGCATCGCTGTTGCCGCGCTGGCGCGGCGCCG
Source organism: Chloroflexota bacterium (assembly GCA_031368515.1). Taxonomy (GTDB): domain Bacteria; phylum Chloroflexota; class Anaerolineae; order J036; family Brachytrichaceae; genus CANJQH01. The sequence goes on along the minus strand of JANMNW010000406.1, from coordinate 3,479 downwards.
CGCCCGTCAGCGCGGCCAATGCCGCCGGCGACGCGACCAGCGGCGTGACGATCATGTTGATGGAAGTGGGGCTCGATTCAGGCCCGATCTTGTCTCAACGCGAAATCAAAATCGATCCGGACGACACAACCGGCTCGCTGACCGACAAGTTATCCACGCTGGGCGCGGAATTGCTCATTGAAACGCTGCCGGGATGGCTTGAAAGCGGCATCACGCCGCGCCGTCAAGACGAAGCGCTGGTGACGCTGGCGCCGCGCATACCGAAGGAAATGGGGCGCATCGATTGGTCGCACAGCGCCGAGCGCATCGAGCGGCATATACGCGCCATGCGGCCTTGGCCCTCGGCCTACTCAAGCTGGCAGGGCAAGCAATTCAAAGTGCTGCGCGCTCAGGTGGGGTTTCTCAGCACTGGTTCCAAGCAGGCCAATGGCGCCGTTGTGGTCGATCGCAATCACACCTATGTGCAATGCGGCGATGGCATGCTGCAGCTATTGGAAATCCATCTGGAAGGCAAGCGCGCCATGCCCGCGGATGCGTTCACCCGCGGGCACCCGGCGTTTGCAGCGGCGCGCCTGGAATAGCGGAGCTGAAAGCACCGAACGTTCGGCGAGGACAGGTTCTAAACGAAATAGGCCACACCCAGGGCGCCCGGGCCGGAGTGCGTGGCGACAGCCGGGCCGGCTTCGATGATCATGGGCTTGTCGATCTTGAGCAGCGCCGCCAGATCAGCGGCCAGCTGGTCGGCATTGGCCGGAGCGGCCGCGTGCATCACCATCAGGCGGGGCGATGTCACATCCTTCAAGTCGCCGACCACGATTTCCTTCAGGCGCGCCACCGCTTTGCCCGCGGTGCGCACCCGCTCGAGCGGCTCGATCTTGCCGCCCTTGATGGTGAGGATGGGCTTCATCTGTAGCAACCCGCCGATAAACGCCTGCGCGCTGCCCACACGGCCGCCGCGCTTCAAGTTTTCCAGAGTGTCAAACAAAATGTGCATTTTGCATCGCCCGACCAGCGATTCAAGATGAGCCTTGACGGCGGACAAATTCGCGCCTTCGTCGATCAGGCGGCGCGCTTCAGCCACAAACAGCACCTGGCCGGCATTCACCATGCGCGTATCCACCACTTCGATCCTGGGATCGCCATTCATCATCTGCATCGCGGTCTCGGCGCTGCCAATCGTGCCGCTGAGGTCGCGCGAGATGTGAATCGAGATCACTTCGTCGCCTTTCAGACGCTCGTATACGTCGACATAGTCGCCCACCGATGGCGCCGAAGTCTTTGGAAAATTCGGATTGCTTTTCAGCATCGCCTGGAATTGATCGTTGCTTAGCTCAACCTGGGTGCGATAGCTCTTGTCGCCAAAATTGACATACGAGTAACCCATCCCGCTGACGCCCAGTTGACGCGCCTGCTCCACGCTGAGATCCGCGTTTGAGTCTGTAACAATCCTGATCATGAATTCACCTCTAGGCCAACACGGCCCGGCGAGATCGCCAGTCCACAAAAATTGATTAGGTCACAATTATGGGCGAGGTTAAGAAAAGCGTAAAACCGCCCGCGCGCCGTGTATCATCCGCGTGCGTGTTGCGCTCACACAGGTTGCTCGTTCTCATCCTTGCGATCTATCTGGCCGGCGGCGTGCTCCACGCCACCAACGCCCCGCTGCTCGATGTCTCCGACGAACCCCGGCATTACGCCTACATTGAGCATCTGGCCAATGGCGGCGCCCTGCCCATTCAACGCCTTGACCAGACAGAAGCCGAGGCGCCCTGGCATCAGGAAGGCAGCCAGCCACCCTTGTACTACGCGTTGATGGCGGTGGTCGCGCAAGCATTTGACCGCAGCGACTACGCCGCCGTGTGGCGCTTTAATCCGCACGCCCGGCTTGGCCGCGCAGACACCACCCACAACTGGAATCAGATGCTGCATGGCGATGCGGAGCGCTTTCCCTGGCGCGGCACCATGCTCGCAATGATGGTGATGCGCCTGATCAGCATGCTGTTCGGCGCCGTTGCTGTTGCATGCACGTATGCAATCGCCCACATGGCGAAGCCGGACAGCACCGCCTTGCCGGCCTTTGCCGCCGCTTTAACCGCCTTCAACCCGATGTTCCTGCACATCATGGCCTCGGTCAACAACGACACCCTGGCCACCGCGTTGTCGTCGCTGGCGCTGTTGTTCGGCGCGCGCCTGATTCGCGGCGCCGAGCCGCGCACCGCCCTGCTGCTCGGCGTCACGCTGGGCTGCGCCGCGTTGAGCAAAGCGTCCGGCCTGGCGCTGGCCGCGAGCGTGCCGCTGGCGGTGCTGGCGTCCGATTGGCTGCGTCAACGCTCGCCAGCCTCCCTCGCGCGCCTGGCTTTGAGCATCGCGATTCCAGCATCGGCCATTGCGGGCTGGTTCTATGTTCGCAACGCAGTCTTGTATGGCGAGATCACAGGCACCCAAATGATGGCCGCCATCGCGGGCCCGCGCGTGCCCAGCCCCAGCCTGACCGCGCTGGCCAGCGAATGGCTGAGCTTTCTGAGCGCCTACATCGGCATGTTTGGCGCGGTCAATATCCCGATGTCGTGGTGGATGTATTACGCCTATGGCGCGCTGTGCCTGCTTGGCGGCGCCGGACTCCTGCTGTCCGCAACACGCTTGCGTCAAGCCTATCAGCGCGACCCGCACGGATTGATCATCCTATGCATGTGCGCGGCGGCGGCGGCGGTCGCCGGAATCGCGCTGTTGCGCTGGACATCGATGACCCTGGCCAGCCAAGGCCGCTTGCTTTTCCCAATCGTGGCAGCTCTGTCGCTCTTTCTTGCGCTCGGGTTGCGCCAGCTGGGCGTGGCGATTCGGCCGATTCGCAAAGCCGCGGCGCTCAAACGCCGTTGGGCCGGCGGATTGTGCGCCGCATTGGCCGTCCTAACCCTGGCGGCGCCCTTTGCCTACATCCGCCCGGCGTACACCGAGCCGCAGCGGCTGTCCAGCGAAGTTGACCTGCCGCCCGATCTTGCACGCACCGAAGTCTTCTTCGAAGACAAAATGCGCTGGATCGGCTATCGCGTCCAAGCGCCGGGCCAACGCGTGCGGCCAGGCGATGTGATCGACATCACGTTGTACTTTCAGGGGTTGCGCGCGATGGATCTCGATTACAGCTTGTTTATCAAATTGTTCGCGCGGGATGTCGAGCTGGTCGGCATCGACACCTATCCAGGCGGCGGCATGTATCAAGCCACGCGCTGGAAGCCGGGTGAAATCGTGGTGGATCGTTACCGGCTGCGCATCCCAGACACCATGACAAACACCGCGCTGATGCCCTCGGCCATCAAGCTGGATGTTGGCGTGTATGACTTTGCGCGGGGAACCCGAGAAGGCCAGCTGCGCGTGGTGAATGGCGACGGGGCGCTGGTCAGCAGGCCGCAGTATGAAGCCGCCAGCCTGAACATCGCCGAGCCGGCGCGCGCGCAACCCGCCCTCTATGTTTTGGATCAGGC
>JANMNW010000366.1:0-2544 GCA_031368515.1 Chloroflexota bacterium | reverse complement strand
GGCCATGCCGATGTCCTCGCCAGCGAGGATCAACAGCCGGCGCAGCACAAAGCGCGGGTCTTCGCCGGCGTAGAGCATTTTGGCCAGCCAGTACAGCGCCGCGTCCGGATCGCTGCCGCGCACGCTCTTGATGAATGCGCTGATCGTGTCGTAATGCGCGTCTCCCTCCTTGTCATAGAGCACCGCGCGCCGCTGAATCGAGTCTTGCGCCACAGCCAAAGTCACCCGCACCTCGCCATCGCCGCTGGGCGGCGTGGATTCCACCGCAAGTTCCAGCGCGTTCAACGCGTTGCGTGCATCGCCCCCGGAGATATTTGCGATATGCGCCAGGGCCTCGCTGTCGATGCGCACCTTACGTGTGCCGTAACCGCGCTCCGGGTCGGCGATGGCGCGCCGCATCAGCTCGGCCACATGCTCCTCGGCGAGCTGCTTAAGCTGGAAAAGCCGCGAGCGCGAGATCAACGCCTGGTTGACCTCGAAATAGGGGTTCTCGGTGGTGGCGCCGATCAGCGTGATCGTACCGTCTTCGACATGCGGCAACAGCGCGTCCTGCTGGCTTTTGTTGAAGCGGTGGATTTCGTCGACCAACAGCAGCGTGCGCTGGCGATACAGCTTGCGGCGCTCGCGCGCTTCGGCCACCACCCGCCGGATATCAGCGATGCCGGCCATCACCGCGTTCAAAATCTCGAAATGGCTTTGCGTGCGGTTGGCAATGATTTTGGCCAGCGTGGTTTTGCCGGTGCCGGGCGGCCCCCACAGCAAAATCGAAGAAAACAGCCGGTCGGATTCGACAGCGCGGCGCAACAGCTTGCCCGGCCCGACGATGTCTTCCTGGCCGACAAATTCGTCGAGCGTGCGCGGCCGCATGCGCGCTGCCAACGGCGCTTCTTCGCTGGCCTGGCGCTCGGCGGCTTGGTCAAATAGATCCGGCATCGCTTGAATTGTCGCACGGCCCGAGTCCTGTGTCGCGTGCATCTGTCTACAATGCTTGAAATGCAACCGTGGAAAGTGCGCGCGCGCACGACTGTGCTTCATCAGCCCAAGTGGCTGACCGTCGAATACCATGAGATCGAACTTCCCAGCGGAACGGTGATTCCGGAATGGGCGTGGGTTATCACGCCCGACTTTGTCAATGTGGCGGCACTGACCGAAGACGGCAAATTCTTGTGCTTTCGCCAGAACAAATATGCGGTCGATGGCGAATCACTCGCGCCGTGCGGCGGCTATCTTGAGCCGGGCGAAGATCCGCTCGCAGCAGCCAAACGCGAACTGCGCGAGGAAACCGGCTATGCCGCAGAGGACTGGGTCAACTTTGGCAAATATGCCATCGATGGCAACCGCGGCTGTGGCAACGGACATTTCTTTCTGGCGCGCGGCGCGCGGCGCGTTGCGGAAGTGGACCGTGACGATCTTGAGGACATGCAACTGTTGACCTTGACACCCGATCAAGTTCGCTCTGCGCTGCTGAGTGGCGAATTCAAACTATCCTGCTGGTCGCACGCCATGGCGTTTGCGTTGTTGCACACACGATAACGGCTAAGGCGGAGGCGGCGGCAAAGGATCCAGCGCGGGTGGCGCCGCCGGTGGCGGGCGCCGCGCAACGGGCGGCCTGCGCGTTGCGATGGGCCTCCGGACGATGACCGGTCTGCGCGTCACGACCGGCCGCGCTGCCCGGCGCGCAACCGTGGGCGTGGCAATTGCTGGATCCGCTGCCGGAGATGGCTGCGCCGTCGGCGTCACCGTTGGCGCGACCTGCGCGCGCGAGAGATCGACTGGCATGCGGCCAACAGCTTGCGCTTTGCCGCACAGCACGCTGGCAAGCGCCTCAAGCGACACCGGCACATCGCTGAATGTGGCAACAAACGCCGGCGCATTGTTTGCGACAAAGGCGTCATACGGATTGCGCAGCGCGGCCACGACTGGCCGGTTGACAGCGCGAATCAGCGCCGCCTGCTGCGTGTAGAACCGCGCGTTGAAAACTGCGACGATGGTCTTGTCGGCTTTCTGCGCGCGCGCCGCCACGGCGCGGATCTCTCGCCCGCCCGGCCGGACATCGACCAGAGCCACTTCCAGCTTGGGGTGGCATGCGCGCAATGCATCAACCAGCACGGTGCTGTTGTAAAAGCCGACTGCATCGCGCTCGCGCGGTGCGATCAATAGCACTGCGTCATTGTCTTTAAGCGGCAGCTGGCCGTCCAGGTCGCGCATGAGCGTGACGCTTTTCGCGGCGACGGCGCGCGCGGCGGTGAGTTGCTCCGGCGCAGCCAGAATGGCATCGGCTGCGGCGGCGTCGTGCGGTGTCCAATCCAGCAGGCCGTAGCGGGCTTTGGTGAGCAGGATGCGCCGCACAGACTCGTTCAAGCGCTGTTGCAGCGCCGGCTCGTCTCGAATGGCTCTAAGCAGCGATTGATACTCGCGCCGCGCCGCAGGCTCGAAGCGCCCGATGTCTGAACCGGTGGCCAGCAGATCGATGCCCGCGCGGAATGCCATGACCACGGCCTGTGCGGTGGTGAATTTTCGATCGATGGCGTCCATGCTCATCGA
>JANMNW010000359.1:0-2002 GCA_031368515.1 Chloroflexota bacterium | reverse complement strand
CGCGCCGTTCGGACTGCCGCTCCGTTGCAGGAAACCCATCGTCAACCCGGCCTTGGGAACCGCACGCTCATGCTTGCCCAATGCCATTCGAATGGTTCCACCCGCATAAGCTGAGATTTGACGTTGCTGCCCCATCTCCGGTGGACGATAATCCTCGGCCGCCAGAACGGGTTGTGCAAGTGCGCAAACGACCTGGCTGCTTTGCGCCTAATATTGGGAGACCAAAGCTTTCCCAATAAACCTGACCAGTTGCGCGACAATGATTCGCGGAGGAGGGCGATCTAGTTGCCTGCCTGCTGGTCCAGGAGGTGAGGCTCGAATCAACGGCAGTGGCGCTTTACTCGGAGCTTGCGCGGCTAGCTCACTTCTGACTTGCGCCCGTCAAGCCCAATTTGCATGCTTAGCGCATCTGCTCCAGAGCCATAATCGCGACGGTCACTACAGTAGCACAGTTGACAATAAATGCTGCCGCCGAGGCCATATCCTTGGCCATCCCAATCACGTGGTGCCGAGCGGGATGTAACTGGTCAATAATGGCTTCAAGCGCTCCATTTAGCACTTCAATTGCGCTGGCACTCGCCATTGCCAGAACAATGATTGCCCACCAGGTGCCACTCGGTTGAAGCAAGATGAGCGCAAATAAAACGGCAGCTGACAGAAATATCTGAGTCCGAAAGCTAAGCTCACGGACCCATGCGTGGTGTAAGCCTGCAACGCTGAATTTCGCGCGGGAATAAATATTGCTGTTTTTCATCTGACGTCGCTTTGCCGCGTCGCGCGCTGGTCAAGTCTGATCCGCCGATCAAACAGGAAGCGAAACAGAAGCTTGGTCCAAGAGTTATAGGATTGGAGGACTTCATAATATTCCGGCGCTACATTTCGGACCGTCGGTAGGTGCCGCCAGGGAATACGCATGAGGTCATGGTGTTCCACATGGTAGCCAGCGTTGAAGACAAAGCGGTTCATTGGACCATAATAGGAATAAGTCTCCTGTCCGGGCGTCAGAACAAAATGTTCCTGAATCCAGCGCGCACCAACTGGATGCAAGCCAAGGGCGAAAATGTTCGAGAGCAGGCAGTAGGCGAGCGAAGCCCACCCTGTCTGTGTCACCAGCAGCCCGCTATACAAGAGTTGTAGCAACACGTTGAGGACGAGCCAGCGATCGAATATCACAACAGCTCGCATACGCGACGGCCGGAGACCTTGCATTAATGCCCCCAGCAGCAGCCAAATGGCCTTCTTGATCCGGCCATTCCCGATCAGCCGCACTTCCCAGCCGCTGGCGATATCTCCATCGAGTATGGGGTCGCCTTGATGGCGATGATGCAGCAGATGGCATGTCCTGAATGACGAGGCTGCTGGCACAATGAGCGGCAAACCAGTCAGAATGCCGAACCAACGATTGGCAGTGCTGGTTCGCAACACGAGATCGTGAGTGCATTCATGAAGCAGCGCCCAGAGCGAGAGCGCCACAGGGGCTCCAACGACGTAAGCGACAATCAGAGTCGCCCACCAGGTTAAGTTTCCTGCCGCTACCGCAATACCTGTTTGCAGGACCACAACTGCCACAATAAACCCGGCCGTCAACGGGTAGTGGCCAATAAGCGTCCGCAATTCGGGATGGTCCTTGAGGAGGAAGCGTGCTCGGTCGCGATGTGCGTGAGTATGCCGACAGCTGGACCGATCGCCACTTACGGGTTGGCCGGACGCCGTTCCGCCAACGCAGATGGCGCCCGTCGTGCCGATGGTATTCGTGAAGTCATCGCTCATAGCCATGTCCTAAAAAGCAGCCCAAAGGCTTTTGTAGACGCAGGGACTCACTTAACTCGTCTGAGGTTATCGCAGACAAAAGAAAGGGAGATGCCGCGCCGCGCCCAGCCCGGCACCTCGATAAGCGGGATCAAAGCCCCGTAAACGTGCCTTCAGGAATCTTTGGCCCCGAAGATGCCGCAACGGCCACCAGCGCGCCCGCAGCCAGCAATCCGCCGATGGCTACGGCGCC
>JANMNW010000349.1:0-6923 GCA_031368515.1 Chloroflexota bacterium | reverse complement strand
TGGTGGGGGCTGGGACAGTGGCTGCCGACCAACCCGCACTCGATGTCCGCCTCCCCGGGTTGGAAGCCCGCAGTCCGCGCCGGATCATGTTGGGCAGTGGAGTCGCGCCTGGTGGCTGGCCGGTGAAATCGTGGGCTTTCTCGGGCCCAATGGCGCGGGCAAAACCACCACGCTCAAAATGCTTTCCGGGCTGCTGCATCCCACCAGCGGATCGGCCACCGTGCTCGGCCACACGCCGTGGAAGCGCAACAGCGACTATTTGCGCTCAATGACGCTGGTGATGGGCCAACGTAACCGGCTGTCGTGGGATATCCCGGCCGCCGATTCGTTTTTGCTCAATCAAGCCATCTACCGCCTGAGCGACGCCGAATACAAAACCACATTTGACGAGCTGGACATCTTGCTCGAACTGCAGCCGATCATCCGCAAGCCGGTGCGCAATCTGTCGCTGGGCGAACGCATGAAGTGCGAGCTCGCCGCTGCGCTTCTGCATCGCCCCAAAGTGCTCTTTCTGGACGAACCGACGATCGGTCTTGACATCGGCGCGCAACAGCGCATTCGCACATTCCTAAAAGAATACAACCGTCGCAGCGGCGCCACCATCATCCTCACCAGCCACTACATGGCCGATGTGACCGCGCTGTGCGAGCGCATCATCATCATCCATCAGGGCCAGCTCAAGTATGACGGCGCGCTCAGCGAGCTGTCGCGGCGCATCGCGCCGTTCAAGCTCATCCGGGTGTCGCTGCGCGAATGCGAGAACTGCGATTTGAGCACCTACGGCACCGTGATGCCTGGCGAAGAAGAGGGCAAGGTCACCCTGCAGGTGCCGGCCGACAGCGTCCCGTCCGTCACCGCGCGCTTGCTGGCCGAGCAGCCGGTGCAAGATCTCACGATTGAAGACACCCCCATCGAGGACGTCATCGAACGCGCATTTCACGAGTAGCCGCCCGCGAAAGCGCGCCCCGCCAAAAGAGAGAGTTGCCCTCACTCGTGAGAGAGTTCCGGCCGCAACGACTATATGCTAAGTCCGGAGAACACAGGCATGAAAAACATCAAACGACTGGCAATGGCCGCAATTATTGCAATCGCAGCAATACAAGTCTCGATCGCACCGCAGGCGGCGTTTGCCGGCGCGCCGGCTACGATCACGGTCAACACCACCAAAGACGACTTGAATTTCGACGACAACCTGTGCTCGCTGCGCGAAGCCATGCGCCGGGCGTTTGACAACGATTCGACGGCAGTGGCGCAAAACGACTGCACCCAAAGTACCGGCGGAAGCACTACCATCAAGTTCGGCGTTTCGGGCAGCATCGTCATTTCCAACGGCGTCTTTCTGGGCACCCTGCCCCATGTCGTCAACCGCGTCACACTCATCGGCCCGATCACCATCGACGCCAAGCAGCTCGATCAGCAGTTGTTCGTCTCGCACTCAGACGCCATCTTCAGCCTGGTCAATGTCACCATCAAAAACGCCAAATGGACGGCCATCTCCAACGACGACGGCGGCAAGCTGCAAATCTCCGGCGGCAAATTTGAAAACAACAGCGCCGGCGGCGTGGGCGGCGGCGCCATTCGCACCAACGGCGAAACCATCATCGCCGGCACCGAATTCATCAACAACAAGGCAGTCAAAAAGGACAGCGGCGAAAGCACTAAAGACGGCGGCGCCATCCGCAGCACCTGGAAGCTCACCATCGCCGGCGCCACATTCAAAGGCAATGTCGCCGACGGCCAGGGCGGCGCGATCATGGCCCAGAGCCATTCTTTTGAGATCGCCGACTCGGCGTTTACCGGCAACGTGGCCGGCGGCTTGCCGCACGACCTGGATCACAATGGCGACGGCGGCTCATACGGCTCAGGCGGCGGCGCCATTTCGTTCGCCGCAAGCGGCAACACCTATCCCAGCACAATTCAGCGCGCGGCCTTTCAGGCCAATGTCAGCCTCAATGGCAGCGGCGGCGCGGTCTTTCACAACGGCGGCACGCAACTGACCATTTCCGATTCGTCGTTTCAAGCCAATCACGCCGGCAACCCGTCGTCCAAGGGCGCCGGCGGCGCGATCTTCAACGTGAGCGAGCTGATCGTCAAGCGCAGCTCATTCACCGGCAACAGCGTCGACGGCGATGGCGGCGCGTTGGCCAACGATCTGGGCGGCCAGGTCAAGCTGCGCGTGGCCGGATTTGCCGCCAACAACGCCAGCGGCAAGGGCGGCGCTCTGCTAAACAGCAACTTGACAAGCAGCGAAGCCAAGTTCGACATGCTCGGCGTGCAGGTCACCGGCAACATCGCAGGAAACGCGGGCGGTGGCATCTACAACCACGACAGCAAATACGACACTGCGGCTGTTCGTGGCAGCGTGTGGGCCGGCAACTTGCCCGAGAACTGCAAAGACAAGCAGACCAGCGACGAAAACACACCCGATCCCAATGACGAGGAAGTCTGGCCGGTCGACAGCAAGGGCCAGAACTACTTCAATGATTCCAGTTGCGACGCCGACGAGGATGAAGATGACAAAAATCCCGGCGATCCCGGCTTTTCTCCGGATCCGAAGCTTGACGCGCCGGCGGCTAACGGCGGCGTGCCCGGCCTGCTCACGCAGATGCCGCTCTTTGGCAGCCCGCTCGTCGACGCCATCTCTCCTGACAAAGCCTCGCAGGACCCGGAGGATCAGAAAGACATCCGCGGCATGCCGCGCGGCATGAACGGCTCGGGCTTTGGCGCCGGATTCTGGGACATCGGCTCATTTGAGCGCGACGACGCATCGCCAAAATTCAGCAGCCTGCCGGTTCCGGGAAGCACCATCAACGTGGGTTCGGGCCCGGTCAACAACGCCTTTACCAAAACCGCCGCCCTCAAAATCTACAACGGGGGCGATTTGGATCTGACGATCTCGGGTGTGACAAAAGGCGGCGCCAACCCCGCCGATTTCGTGCTGACCGTCAACAGCCCGGTTTCGGCACACGGTGCACAGGTGGTCGATATCGCCTGCTCACCGGCGGCCGCTGGCGATCGCACGGCCACGCTGGCCTTCACCACCAACGATCCTGCCAAACCCTCCGCCAACTACACTTTGACCTGCAAAGGCAATGCCGGCGCATTCCCGGTGATGGATAGCACACCCGCCAATGCTGGAATCCGATCCATCGACACGAAAGTTGGCCAAAACGGAAACATGGCCATCACGTTCCGCAACAAAGGCACGGCTAACTTGAGCTTTGCCGGCGCTGTGTTCACGGCCGACCCAGTGGGCGGCATCAGCTCCATCGGTTCACCCGTGCCGGGAATTCTGGCGCCCGGCGCGCAGTCGGGTCAACTCTATACCTGCGACACAAGCACCACGGGCATCAAAACCGCTCGGCTTACCTTCACAACCAACGAAGCAGGCAGCCCGTCGCGCTATATCGATCTGGTGTGCACCGTCAACAAAGCCAAAGATCCGCTGTTTGGCGAACACGACAGCGACACGGGCGGCTATGGCTCGGTGGCCGGTCCCTATGGCATTGCCATCAGCCCGGATGGCCGGCATGTCTACGCCGCCGACGAGGGCGACAGCGCCATCATCGTCGATTCCGTCAACCCCAGCACCCACATGCTGGATGCGGCCAGCGTGTTTGAAAGCAGTTCATTGAGTGCAAACAATCGCTTCACCAGCACCTATCAGGTCATGGTCAGCCCGGACGGCCGCTTTGTGTATGCCACCGGTCTTGCTGCCGACAGCCTGGCGACCTTTGCGCGCGACGCCGAAAGCGGCGCGCTCACCCATGTCGACACCGTGCGCCAGGGCAGCGGATACAACTGCACCGGCCTCTTCCCGCCAGTCTGCGCGAACAATGTAACCGGAATGGACGGCGCATACGGCATGGCGCTGAGCCCGGATGGCAAGTTCGTCTATGTCAGCAGCGTCGCTGATGATTCGATTGTGGTGTTTGGCCGCGATCCCGAAAGCGGGGCAGCGTCGACAATCCGACTCGGCGGCTCAGGCGCGTTCTTCAAGCAGCAATTCACGCACGCCAACTTGAACGCCGCCTATGGCATGGTCATGAGCCCCGACGGCGCCAACCTGTATGTCACCGGCTACTTGAGCGATGCATTGATCACGTTGAAGCGCGATCCCGTATTGGGCACACTGAGTTATCAAGGTGTGCTGCTGCCAGCAGATGCCGCCGGCCTTGACGGCGTGTTTCGCGTCACCATGAGCGCGGATGGCCGCTTCGTGTATACGGCCTCCTTCGGCAGCCACTCGCTGTGTGCATTCAGCCGCAACACGCTCAACGGCGCGCTTTCGTACGTCGACTGCTACACCTCGCCTTATCTGAGCAACGGATCGGATGTCGTGCTGTCGCCCGATGGCAAACGCGTGTTCGTGACAGGCTTTAGCAGCGGTAGCCTGCTGGCCTATGCGCGCGACGAAGCATCCGGCGCTCTGTCGTTCAGCGATGTCATCACGACCAGCTCCGGCGCCAAGATCAGTGGCGCTCGCGGCGTGGTGATCCATCCGGCAGGCGATGCCGCCTACGTCACAGGCAACTCCGACGACCGCGTCGTCGCGATCCGGTTCAACCAGCCAGCGCCGCAGTTGAATGCCGTCGCGCCGGCGTCGGTTTCCGCAGGCGGCGCGGCCTTCCCGCTTACCGTGAAAGGCACAGACTTTCTGCCAAGCTCGTATGTGATGCTCGACGGCGTGCAAAAGCCGACCCAATTCCTCAACAGCGAGACGCTCGTCGCGACGATCGAGGCGGCGGACATCGCTGTCACGGCTGAGAAGAACGTCAGCGTGTTTACACCGCCGGCGGGCGGCGGGCTATCCGATGCGCGCAAACTGTATATCTTGGCGCCTGGCGCAACACCGGTGCCGGTGATCGAAGCGATCAGCCTCGGCGGCATTCCGGCGGGCGCGGTTTCGGCCACCGTGGATGTGAAAGGCGCCGGTTTCAGCCCGGGCGCGCTGGTGATCGCCAATGGCAGCGGCCGCGCCACCACGTTTGTCAGCGACAAACTGCTGCGCGCCACGTTGATCGCCGCGGATCTGGAAAACATCGGCACGCTGGTCATCTCGGTCGACAATGCGCCGGCGCTGGCCATGGCGGCGCAGAACGCCGCCGGCGAAACCGCTGCGAACGCTCAGGTGACGATCGGTGCAGAAGAGGCCGTGATGGACAACGGCGGCGATGAAATGCCGTTGGATCAACCGGTTCAGTCGCAGCAGGCGCCGATGCAATCGCAATCAGTCAGCGTCGCGCCAAGCGACAGCAACTTTGTCGGCATCGACATCGTCTCACCAAACACGAATCCTGCCCCCGGTGTGACTGTGCTTGCGCCGGATAACGCGCAGGCACAAGGCAGCGCGGCGCAACTGGCCGTCACAATCACAGGCAGCGGATTCGTGCTGGGCGCGCAGGCGTATTGGAACGGCGAAGCGCGCGCGACTGAATTCGTCAACGCCACAACTGTCAAGATGACAATCAGCGCGGGCGATCTGCTCTTTGGCGGGACGGCGGATGTCAGCGTGGTCAACCCGGCGCCCGGCGGCGGCGAGAGCAGCGTGCTGACGTTTACGATCGTCGAGCCCCCGCCTCAGCCGTTCTTCTACAAGACGCGTTTGCCGCTGGTGCGGCGCGGCTAGAAAAGCGACGTTGAGATGCCATCTCCTGGAGAGATGGCATCTCTTTTTTGCGCTCCATTGCCTATGCCGGTTGTCTACGGCCAGGCGCGTTGATAGCCCGCGATGATGCGATCCCACAGTGTGTTGGTGGCCGCGTCGATGCTTTGGCGGGACGGGTCGGTTTCAAACCACGCGATGGCACGCCGCACGCCTTCGGACCACGGCACAACGCAGGCAAAATCCGGCACCGCGCGTTTGATCTTGCTGTTGTCAAACACACCGCTGTTGGACTTGTCGCCGATCAGGCTGCCATGCGCAGTCGGATCGTAGGCGGCAATCAGCTCTGACGGAATGTGCACGATCTTCGGCTCCACTCCGGCGGCGTGCGCGGCTTCGAGATAAATGTCGTTCCAGCTGAGCACTTCATCGCTGGTGATGTGATATGCGTGCCCGGCCAGTTGTTCGCGGCCGAGCAAGCCCACAAAACCTTTGGCGAAATCGCCATTCCACGTCACCGTCCACAACGATGTGCCATCGCCAGGCACGATGATCTTCTCGCCGCGCCGCATCCGGTCGATCAGCGTCCAGGGGTGCTGCCAACTGCCGACACACAGCGGAATTTGCGACGGACCATACGTCAGCGAAGGCCGCACGATCACCGCGGGAAAGCCGCTCTCGCGAAATGCGCGCATCAGCCGGTCCTCACAGGCGATTTTGTCACGCGAGTATTGCCAATGCGGATTCACCAGCGGTGTATCCTCTGTGATCAGATGTCCTCTGAGCGGCTTTTGATATGCGCTGGCCGAGCTGATAAAAACAAACTGGCGCGTCTTGCCGGTAAACAGCGCAAGATCCTGTTCGATGTGAGCGGGCGTAAACGCGACCCAGTCGACAACAGAATCGAACTGGTGCGATTTGATCAGCACCGCCACTGCGGCCGGGTCGTTGCGGATGTCGCCGTGCAACACGCGCGCGCCATTTGGCACGTCGTATTTGTCCGATTGGCCGCGGTTGAGGATAAACAGCTCCATGCCGCGCGCTAATGCCAGCTCCGAACATGCCGAACTGATCAGCCCGGTCCCGCCGATAAAGAGGATCTTTGCCATGCGCACATGATGCCACAGGACAGCGCGCGTCACTTGCAAACGAGCCGCCTTACCGCACAATATCGCTCTGCGTAAGGAGAATAGATTCAGTCTAGACAATATGAACAATGTGATATAATGTGCGCGAATGGAGACATTCAAGACGGGTGAATTCTCGCGATTAACTGGGGTTGCGATCAAGACGCTGCAAAAGTGGGATCGCGAGGGAA
>JANMNW010000643.1:0-5063 GCA_031368515.1 Chloroflexota bacterium | reverse complement strand
CTTCGGCGGCGCGTTCAAAAACGGGCCAAAGTATGCGGTCCAGTATTCAAAGGTGCCTGTGCGACCTTTGTGATTCGGGTTCTTCGCATCCCACATCGCGCCGAGCGAAGCCAGCACATCGCCGGAATCGAGCGTCGCACCGTTGTGGAACTTCACGCCCGGGCGCAGCTTGAATGTCCACTCGGTGGCATCCGCGTTGCCCGAGAAACTCTCAGCCAGCCTGGGTGTGACTTCGGATGTGCCGATCTTGAAGCCGAGCAGACCTTCGAAGACTTGCGCGCAAGCGGTGAAGGTTTCACCGTCGCTCTCATCCGGGCAATACAAGCTGATCGGCTCGGCGTTCTGCACAAAGACCATCGTGTCTTTGGCGCTCTTGATCGCGCCGAATTCTATGGCGCTGACTGGGTTGGCATGCGCACCCTGGGCATCCGCGCGGAAGGCGATGGCCGAAGCGCCGTGCGCCACCGGGATCATCGGCACATACTGCTTGAGCAATGCATTGATCTTGTCATAGGCGGCCCTGCGCTTGGCGGCGTCGCTGGTCGTGGCGCCGTCTTTCAAAGCGGCAGTAATGTCGTCATACGACTTGCCATATTGCGCGTTCTGCGCGCCAAAGTGGTAGTCGAGGAAGTTGGTCGCATCCGGATAATCCGCGCTCCAGCCGAGCAGATAGAACGGTTCTTTGCCGGCGGTGACCGAATCGAGAAACGCGCCCGACTCTTTCACTTCGATCTTGACGTTGACGCCAATCTCTTTGAGTTGCGATTGAATTTCCTGCGCAACTTTGCCCGGTGTGGGCAGATAGGGTCGCACCACGTCGCGATACGAAATGGTGACCTCAAGATTTTCCTTGCCCGCTTCCTTCAGCAGGGCTTTGGCCTTCTCCACGTCATATTCGTACCAGCCCACTTCCGGCGAAACGCCGAAGGCAAAGCTGTCCGGCACAAAGCTGGTGGCCACGCTCGAACCGGCAGGATAGTAGTCTTCAACAATGCGCTTGCGATCGATGCCGTAGGCAAAGGCCTGGCGCACCTTCTCGTCGTCAAACGGCGCGATGGTGTTGTTGAAGCCGATATACATGATGTTGACCGGCGGGATCGGGACAAGCTTGAGCGAGCTGTCGCCCGTCACCGTCGCAAAGTCATCCGGCGCAACGTTCGAGATGCCGTCGGCATTACCCGACTGAAGTTCGAGCAGGCGCTGCGCGCCTTCTTTCGACCAGCGCAGAACGAAGGTCGGAGTCTTGGCTTTGTTGCCGTAGTAATCGGCGTTGGCTTCGAATGTGATCGAGTCGCCGCGCTTCCATTCCTTGACTTTGTAAGGGCCGGAACCGACCGGGTTTTCGCTGATCTTGTTGGTGTCGCCGCCCGTGGTCTTCAAGTACTCCGCGTCATAGATCGTGAACGGGTCGCCGGCGATCTTGAACGGGAAAGCGGGATCGGGCGCGCACAGCGTGAACTTGACGGTCATCTCGTCCACGGCCTCGATCGACTTCATTGTGCCGCCATAGTTGCAGTCGGGTGCGGCGATCATTTTGTCGCCCGCGGGCATGGCCGGAGCTTCGGTGGCCTTGGGGGCCTCGGTTGGCGCGGGTGCGTCCGTCGGCTTGGGCGCTTCGGTGGGCGGAGGCGCTTCGGTCGGCTTGGGCGCTTCAGTCGGCGCAGGTGCCGCTGTGGGCACGGCCGCAGGGGTAGCCCCGCCACAAGCCGCGAGCAACACAGCCGCGGCTGCCGTCATGCCCAAAAGGGACGACAGGCGTTTGTTTGACGTCATTCTTTCTTCTCCTTAGTCTTGGCAGCCGATGAAACTCGGTCGCGGCGGGCTGCCTCCGCCGACAACCCTTAAATTATCCACGAATACAATGAGACCATGATCACCGTCTGGATTCCCTCGCTATTGCGCAGCCTGACTGGCGGGGTCGCACAGATTGAAGTGGACGCCGGGTCGCTGCGCGAGTTGATCGACCGCATGGACGAGCGCCATCCTGGGATCAAGGACCGACTGGTCAGCGACGATCGCGTCAAACCCAATATTGCGGTGGTCGTGAACGGCGTAAACAGCCGGGGCGGCTTGCGCCAGACGCTTGATGACGGCAGCGAAGTCCATTTTGTGCCGGCCATAAGCGGCGGCGCCATACATGGCGGCGCCGCGACCGGCTGCGACTATCAGACGTAGACAGCACATCATGCAACCGGCGCAAGACATTGAAGCCCCCAAAACCGCCCGGCAGCGCCTGCGCGAAGCGCTGCCGCTGATCGCTGCGGTGTTGATCACCATAGTCGTTGGCGCGCTGGGGGTCTATTACCGCGAGTCGATCATGGCGCTTGGCCGCTACGGCTTGATCGGCGTTTTTCTGATCAATTTGATAAACAACGCTTCGGTGATCTTGCCTGCGCCGTTTGGCTTTGTGGCCACTTGCCTGTTCGCCGATGTAGCGCACCCGCTGCTCGTGGGCGCCGCGGCCGGTCTGGGATCGGCGCTGGGTGAATACACCGGATATATGGCGGGTGCGGGCGGCAATGCGGTTATTCCGCATGGCCGCATCTATCGGCTACTTCGATATTACATGCGCCGGGCAGGACCGTTGGTGATCTTTGTGCTGGCCGTCGTCCCCAACCCACTGTTTGATGTCGGCGGTTTGATCGCCGGCGCCCTAAAAATGCCGCCTATGATATTTCTGGGTGCAACAATTGCTGGAAAAGTATTGCGAAATGTGCTGATTGCACTGGGATGCGCCGGCAGCGTGCCCTTCGTCGCGCAGTTTTTTCGGTGATCGTTCCCACCATAGAGTTTGACCATGACACCAACGCCTTTTTACCAATCAAATTGGCAATATTCCCATGTTCACCGGGGAAAAATTCGATGCAGATGAATGGGCCGAGCTGTTCAAACAAGCGGGCGCACGATTTGCCGGGCCGGTTGGTGAACACCACGATGGTTTTGCCATGTGGGACAGCCAATTGACCGAGTGGAATGCCGCCAAAATGGGACCCAAACGCAACGTGGTCAAGCAACTGGCCGAAGCCATTCGACGTCATGATATGCGCTTCATGGTTGCACTGCATCACGCAGAAAATTGGTGGTTCTTTCCGCACTGGCACAAAGAGTTTGACACATCCGACCCGCGCTACGCAGGGTTGTATGGCTCTTCACACAATCTGGAATGGGCCAATGGCATGCCCAAAACCACACATCGTGAGCGCGAATGGGATCTGCAAGCCAAACCCGACAAAAGAATTCTCGACACGTGGATTGGCAAAATTCGTGAAGTGATCGACGGCTATAGCCCTGACCTGCTCTGGTTTGACTTTGGCCTGGGGCTCATTCAAGAGAGCTATCGGACAGAATTTCTGGCGTACTTCTACAACGAAGCCCTGCTGAAAGGACAGGAGGTTGCGGTTACATACAAACACCATGACCTTGTCGCAGGTTCTGGTGTCATTGACTTGGAACTTGGGCGTTTCGCCGATCTAACCTATCACGATTGGATTACTGACACGACAGTTGACGCGGGCGAAGGCTGGGGGTATCTCAAAGATGCTCGCTACAAGACTTTGGACAATCTCCTGCACTATCTTATCGACAACGTCAGCAAGAACGGCTATCTGCTGCTCAATGTCGGGCCACAACCTGATGGGCAAATACCTGAGCATGTGAAAGCTCTCTTGCGCGGCATGGGCCAGTGGCTGGCGGTGAATGGCGAAGCGATCTATGGCACAACGCCGTGGCAGACCTATGGCGAAGGCCCAACCCAGATGACCGAATCCGGATCATTTATGGAAGACGCTGAAGTCCGCTATACCCCGAGCGATTTCCGCTTTACTTCGACAAGAGACGCTTTGTACGCAATTTGTTTGGGGACACCTCGCGACCGGATCACGATTCAATCATTCAAAACACTTTATCCAAACGAAATCGCATCTGTGCGAATGTTGGGCGTCGATTGGGACCTAAATTGGTCATTGTCGCAAAACGGCTTGAGCGTGGACGTCCCGAATCCGCTACCCAGCGGTCTTGCATCCACATTCAAGATTTTGCGGCGAAATGCTAATGGACAGTAAGCGTTGCTGAGGGATGTCATGCAGTGGAACATCCGGGGCCGGCCTGGCGGATCTTGCCGGGGATTTCCATGCGCCCGCTGCGGGTGCTCTCTAACGCTGCGAAGCAAAGAGCGAGGCTGCACAGGTTATTAGCTGCGGAATTTTCCGGCTCGCGATTTTCCTCAATGGCGCACAGCAACTCCCCCATTGTGCCGGCCATGCCGCCGGGGAACCATGAACCTTCCAGAACCGGGCGTGATTCGCCCTTGGCCGTCACCAAGCGCAGTTGATCGGCCCCGCAGATCGGGCCAGTGGCTTGATAGACACCCTTGGTGCCGGTGATCAGCAGGTTCTCGACGTTGCCAAACAGGGTGTGGGCGTGAAATGCCAGCGTAGCCTGGCCGTTTGCGAAGTCGACCAGCGCGTGCCCGTTCATCGGCGGCTTGATCGTCTGGCCGGGCGACTTTGCCAACGATGCGAACACGCCCGCTGCTTTCTTTTCACCAAATAGGCAAGCCACCATGTCGAACCAATGGATGGCGAAGTCGTAGAAGATGACATGGTGCAAGCGCTCGAATACGGTGCCTTTGATCCAGGTGTGATCCCACGCGAGTGTCATGTTCACTGAGGTGATTTCCCCCAAGTGGCCGGCCTTGACCAGTTCGCGGGCATAGCTGAAATAGGGCGCCCAGCGGCCATTCTGGTTGACAGCAAGTTTGAGTTTCTTGCGCTTGGCGAGGGCGACGAGTTTTTCTCCGTCCGCAAGGTCGAGCACGAAAGGTTTTTGGCTGAGCACGTGCTTGCCGGCCTTTAGCGCGTCTTCGATCAAGCGCACGCGCACTGCTGGATGGGTGGCAATGTCCACCACATCGATATCCTTCCTTTCCAGCATCGCCCGGTAGTCGGTAAAAACATCGGCTTTCGGATAGTATTCGCGCTGGCGTTCCCTGGCAGCATCTTCACGGATGTCACAGAGTGCCACCACCTGATACCCCGCGTTGCGATAGGCCTCAAGATGGGACT
>JANMNW010000294.1:0-8012 GCA_031368515.1 Chloroflexota bacterium | reverse complement strand
CGGGGCGCGCGCACGGGCACCAAGATTCGTGTCAAAGGACAGGGTGGCCGCAACGCGCGCGGCCAATCAGGCGACCTCTTTTTGGTTATCGAGGTCAAGGCGCACCCGGTGTATGAGGTCAAAGGCGACGATCTCTATCGTGACATCACGGTAAGCGCGTTTACAGCCATGTTGAGCGGCGACCAGGCCGTTGAGACGCTGGGCGGCACCATCCTGGTGAAAATTCCGGCGGGCACCTCCAGCGGCAAGCTGATCCGGCTGCGCGGCCGCGGCATGCCCAAGCTCAACACTCAGAGCGACGCTGGCGATCTGTATTTGCGTGTGATGGTCAGCGTGCCCTTCGATTTGCGCGACGACGAGCGCGAGATGATTGAGCTGATGGCGCGCCGCCGTGGTTTGTGAAAAATAGCGCTACACTGCGCCCATGCAAGCCAATCAGCCTAGCGCAGTAGACGACTTTTTCTTCGACCTGAACGGATTCATCATCATTCGCAATGCGGTTGAGCCCGAGCTTGTGCGCGCAGTCAACAACGCCATCGACGCGCTGCCGCCGCTTGAGTTTGGCCAATGGCTGGGCAACGCCCAACGCCGCGACTACACCAAGAACACCGGCCTGGAAATCCACAATTGCGTTGAGCTGGGCGCGCCGTTTGAAGCGCTGATCGACCATCCCGGCTACATCAACCATCTGCGCCACTATTGTGGCGAGGAAAATTCGTATGTTCAGGGGTTGTTTATCGACGAGTGCATCGTCTCGGTGCGTCACGCAGGCGGCCATCACCCTGTGCATTCGGGCGGCTATCGCGGCGCGCTGCGCGGCGCCTATCACTATAAAGACGGCTTGTTTCGGGTGGGCCAGTGCAACGTGATCGTGGCTTGGACCGACATCGGTCCAGGTGACGGGCCGACCATGGTGGTTCCGGCCAGCCACAAGTCCAACTTCCCGCACCCGCTGGCCGGCGATTACATGAAGGGCGACCGCATGGACACGTTGCCCGGTGCAGTGCCCGCCTACATGAATGCGGGCGACGCGTTGCTGTTCGTGGACGGCATCATGCACGGCGGCAGCAGCCACACCAACAGCGAAGGCGAGCGGCGCGTCACGATCTTTCGCTATGGCCCGATATGGGCCAACACCCGTTTTGGCTATGTGTACTCCGACGCGCTTCTGAACCGGCTGACGCCCGAGCGGCGCAAGATTCTGCAGCCCATTCCGCCACTGCGGCCCGGCTCGCTGGCCAATGACTCGCAGGGCAACCCGGTGACCGGGCCGAACTAGCCGGCACTGCGTTTGCGCCGCCCGCCGGCGCTTCGCTCGTTAGCCCGGCGCGTCTCATGAGCCGGGCTTAAGATCACACTCCATCTCTGCTTCATGGCCGCCCTTTGAAACTTCATGCTGTCCTCCCGTTGGAAGAAAGTTTTTCGCGATCTCACGGTCAACAAGACGCGCACCATTCTGGTTGTGCTGTCGATCGCTGTGGGCGTGTTCGCCGTGGGAGCCGTCAGCGGCGCGCGCGTCATTCTCTCGAACGACCTGACGGCGCAATACAACGCCGCCAATGCGGCCAGCGCAAGCGTGTTCGCCTCCAACATCGACGAGCAATTCGTGCGTTCCATCGCCCACATGCCCGGCATCCGCCAAGCCGAGGGCCGCAGCACGGCGCTGCTGCGCGTGCGGCTGGACGATGGCGTGCGCAGCAACCTGATCATTCACACTTTCGAAAGTTTCGATGCGGTGACCGTCAACCGCATCCGCTACGTGGACGGCGCCTTCGTTCCCCCGCTGCGCCAGATCGTGGTCGAACGCGGCACATTGTCGCTCTTCAAGAAAAATATCGGCGACTCAATCACCGTCGAGCTGCCGGACGGCAAAACGCGCGAACTCACAGTGGCCGGCACCGTGTTCGACATCACCGCCCCGCCGGTGCGCTTCGCCAACTTCGGCAGCGCCTACATGACACAAGAAACCGCCGGCTGGCTCGGTTTCCAGAAAAACTACGGCCAGTTGCGCATCGTGGTCAGCGACAACCCCTACGACCGCGCCCATATTCAGGATGTGGTCGATCAGATCAAGGAGCGCGTCGAAGACAGCGGGCGCGTGTTCTTCAGCTCCGACATCAGCCAGGATCCGGGCAAACACATCGCCGATGGGCAGATTCAGGCCATGCTGCTGATTCTCAACGTGCTAGGGGCGCTGTCGCTCTTTCTGAGCGCGTTTCTCGTCACCAACTCGATCGCCGCCGTCATGGCGCAGCATGTGCGCCAAATTGGCATCATGAAGTCGATCGGCGGCGGACAGTCGCAAATAGCCGCGCAATACATTGTGATGGTGATCGCGCTTGGAATACTGTCCATCAGCGTGGCTGTGCCTTTTGGATTGCTCGGCGCGCAAGGGCTGGCGGGATACGTGGCCGGACTGCTGAACTTCGACGTGATCACGCGTGGCGTGCCCGCAAGCGTGCTGTTGACCGAAATCGCCGTCGGTTTGATCGTGCCGATCGCGGCCGCGCTGGCGCCCATCATTAGCGGCGCGCGCATGACGGTGCGCGAAGCCATCTCGTCAACCGGCGTGAGCCAGTCGGCGAAGCCAGAGTCGGCAGGGTCGCCAGTCTGGTCATTCCTGCCCCGTCCGCTCCTGCTCAGCCTGCGCAACACCTTCAGACGCAAGGGCCGCCTGGTTCTGACGCTTGGCACACTGACGCTGGCCAGCGCGATTTTCATCTCTATTTTCAGCGTGCGCAGCGCGCTGTCGCGCTCGCTGCAGGAGTCGCTCGGCTATTGGAACTACGACGTCGAAGTGACGTTCAAAAATGCGCATGCCGAAGACAAGATCAAGCACCAGATGCTCGGGGTCGATGGCGTCTTGCGCGTTGAAACCTGGAACACCGGCGGCGCGCGCCGCGCGCGGGCAGATGGCAGCGAGGGACGCGGAATCACCATTATCGCGCCCAGCATGCCCACCGACCTGCTCAAGCCGGTAATGATTAGCGGGCGCTGGCTGCTGGAGGGTGACGAAAACGCAATCGTCATCAACACCGACGTGCTTGCGGACGAGCCCGACCTCAAAATTGGCGACACGTTGCGGCTGGCGTTTGGCGAGCGCACTTTCGAATTCACCATCGTCGGCCTGGTGCAAAGCGCGCTGACGGGCCAGGTGCGCAATCCGCGCGCCGCGTATGTGACACAGATTGGCTACCGCGACATTCTGACGGTCGGGCGCCAGGTGTCGCGCGCGGTCGTGGTTTCGCGCGAGCACAGCGCCGAGGCGCGCATGCAGCTGGCGCGCGATATTGAGGCCCATTTCCGCCAAGCCAACATGCCGGTCGACACCACTGAAACCATCAACGAACGGCGCGACCAGATCAGCTTCCAGTTTGACCTGCTGATCACTTTTCTGCTGATCATGGCCATCATTCTGGCCATTGTGGGAGGGCTGGGGCTGGCAGGCACCATGAGCATCAACGTGTTCGAACGCACGCGCGAAATCGGCGTGATGCGAGCCATCGGCGGCGGCAGCGGCGCCATCCGCATGATTGTGATCGTCGAAGGGCTGCTGATTGGCCTGATCAGCTGGGCCGCCGGCGCGGTGCTTGCCGCACCCATCAGCTACGGGCTAAACATCGCTGTGGGCGAGGCGTTTATGCGGCGCGCGCTGCCGTTTGCCTACTCCATCGAGGGCCTGCTGATCTGGCTGGGCGCATGCCTGCTGGTGAGCGGCGTTGCCAGCTTTCTGCCAGCCTGGAATGCTTCGCGACTCACCGTGCGGGAAGTGCTGGCGTACGAATAAGTCAGCGCAGATGCAACGCGCGGTAGCGCAGCAGCGTGCGCTTGTCGCCCAGAGGCTGCGACCAGACCACATCCACCCGGTTGCCGGCCACCGCGTTGGCGCTGATGCTCACAAAATTGACCGGCTCCTCGCTGCCCAGCGATGAAGCCACGGACCAGCGGTCGGACCCGGCGCGGGCGGCCGACCAGCGCAGCAATCCGGTGCGAAACTCCTCCTCCGGAAAGCCGGACAGCCCGCTTGTCTCGATCCAGGTCAGTACCACCCGGTCGTCTTCCGCAACCGCCAGGGAAGGAAAGAACTGGTAGCGCGGCGACGCCGAATCCACTGCCACCGCCGGGCTCCAAACACCTGCTTTAAGAACCGCGTAGCGAATGAAAGCGCGCGTTTGTTTGCCGCCTTCGCGCCATGCGGCATGCACGCGCCCGCGCGAATCCATCGCCGCGGTGACATGGCGCTGATCGTTATCGCTGGGCGCGATGGCCGACCACGGTGCCCACGTCCCGCCGCCATCGGCGGAGTACGTGTACACGATCTGCTGGCGCGCCTCCCCTTCGCCATAGGCCAGCACGTGAAGCACGCCATCATCTGGAGAGGCCAGCAGCACCGGCCGGCTGCGTCCGCCGGTAGCAGAACGCTGAACCGTTTGCCACGGCTCCCACGTGTCACCGCCATCGCGCGATGCGGTCAGGCGCACTTGCGAGCGCCGCGTGTCTGTGCCATCGCGGCCTTGCCAGATCACATACACCGTGCCGCGATCGACGACAATTTCCGGATGCTCCTGCCACAGGCGTTGCGGCTCAGCGTAGCCGTCGACCGGCGCGATGTTGCGCCAGGGCAGCCAGGTCTGGCCGCCATCGGTCGAT
Organism: Chloroflexota bacterium; assembly: GCA_031368515.1. GTDB lineage: Bacteria > Chloroflexota > Anaerolineae > J036 > Brachytrichaceae > CANJQH01. Next base: position 3,362 of record JANMNW010000294.1, on the reverse strand, counting down.
CTGGTGTATTTGATCTGCCGCTGGTTGGCGCCTTTGTTTTGCGCATCCGTGCCATACCAGACGAGGTGCAGGCTGTCATCGGCGCCAATCGTCAATGCAGGCACACGCTGCGTGAATGCGCCCACATCCTCGACGGGTTTGCCGTCGTTGAGCACCTGCCAGGCGCGCCCATCCGCATCTGCCCGCGCGACAAAAACATGGTACTGCAGGGCGTCGTTGACGCGATATTGCTTGCGATACGCCACAAACAGGCGTCCGGCGCTGTCCGACACGATCTTGCGCTGATTGGGATAGCCCAACGCGCGATCGTCTTCGGAGGTGTCAACGGTCGCCGCTTCGTCGGCCGGTGGGTGTCTCACTTCGGGCACAGCGGTTTGTCCGGATTGCACCGGGCGCAACGGAATGCAGCTGGCGGCGCTCAGCGCTATCAACGCCGAGGCGGCCGCCAGTTTTGCGCGTATGTTCACAATGGCAGCATCTTACAAGCGCCGCAGGTCTGACGGCACCCGGACAATGATCTTGATGCCCTGACCGCGCGTCGCATCGACGCGGCCGATCACTTCCACCTGTTGACCCGGCTGCAAACCGCCGCCCTGTTCCAGCACGATGCCGGCCGCGGCATCCACATGCAACACCTGCGCGCCGGTGGCGTCGCGCAACAGCACAACATAGACCGCGCCAACGCGCGCGACGTTTTCAATTACGCCGCGCACGCGCACGGTCGCGTTGTGGTCATTGCCACTCATCGCGCCAAGCGCGTATTCGCGCACCACGCGCGATACTGGCTCGGCGCCCGATATGACGGTCGCGCGCAGTTGCACCTCGCGCCGCACCGTGTTCAGCGTCAGCTTGCCGCGCACCGTCACACGGCTGCCGATCGCGACGCTGCTGGCGCCGGCAACCCGGTTGTAATCGTCCAGCGGGATCAGCACCGGCACCAATGCGCCGCCGCTGGCCGGCTTGACCAGCAGGCGAATGCCGGTACGGGCTGGATCTGACCGAAGCACCACACCGTCGACCTGGGCGATTCTGCCCAAGTCCTGCGCCGAGGGCGGACCCAGCAGGATGATGACCGCCGCAGCCTGGCGCACCGCGGGCGATATCCGGCGCACGGTGACCGTGCGCGGCTTGGACACTTTGGGTTGCGGCAGGAAAGCGGCGTTGTCGCATTTCTTGCCCTTGAGCACGGCTTTCCGCGCCACCATCCAATCGCCGAGCGCAGAACCGCGCACAGTTTGATCCAGCGCAATAACCCGCTCCACCGAACGGATTGCCGCGCAGGTGTCTCCCGACTTTCGCTGCGCCAGCGCCAGGCGCTGCAATGCGCGCGCATCATCCGGGCGGGCGACAGCCACTTCGTTGAAGTCGGTCATGGCCTGCGCGATGTTCCCGTCTCGATAGTAGATCAGACCACGCTGTGTTTTGGCCTCCAGCGAAGCGGCATCGAGCGACAGCCATTTGTCCACCGAGGCGCGCGCTTCAACCAGCTTGCCTTGCTGATACTGAGCCGAAGCCAGCCCCTTCAATGCGCGCACATTTTCCGGCTGCGCCTCAAGCACCTTGATGAAATCCGATTGAGCGCGCTCGAAGTTCCGAATATGCAGATACGCTTCTGCCCGCGACAGCATCAGGCGGTCATCGCCCTTCAGATCCGTCACCGACGCAGATACGCGCACGGCGTTGCGATAATCGCCCTGGCGCTCATAGATGCGCACCAGCTCGACCATGGTGTCGGCGTTGTTTGGCTCCACTGCATCGGCGGCTTTCAGGTCCACAAGCGCGCTGTTGACATCTCCGAGCCGGCGATACGCCCGGGCGCGCAAACGCAGCGCGTCTACACGATCGGGAGAACGCTCCAGCGCGGAATTGACATCCTTGAGCGCGTCGGCAACGCGATTCTGCCGGTACAACGCATGGGCGCGCGCGATCAGCGCTTCGACATGGTCGGGTTGCACGCGCAGAGCGGCGCTCAGATCGGGCATCGCCGCTCCCGGCCGGCCCAGCGACATGTACACATGGGCACGATCAACCAGCGCCTGCACATCGTCGGGCCGTTTGATCAAGGCCAGCTTCAGGTCGGCCAGCGCGCGATCGTATTGTTTGAACGCACTATGGATCTTGGCACGCAACCGCAGCGTGCCCGGATCTTCCGGACGCAATGCGACCGCGGCATTGGCATCCTGCAGCGCCAAATCGTAATTGCCGAGACGCGCAAACGAACGCGCGCGCAGCATCAGCGCAGTCAGCATTTCCGGGCGCTGAGAAATCGCAGCAGCGGCGTTGTCCACCGCGCTCGGATACAACGCGCGCACGTAATCAACATTGCCGCGCGCGACATACAGTCGCGGATCGAGGCTGCCCAGGCTTTCGGCCGTTTCAAGATCGGCCAGCGCGCCATCCACGTCGCCCAGCCGAGCGAGCACTATGGCCCGTTCGATATAAGCAGGCGCGTTTTCAGGTGCCAGTTCGATGGCGCGGTCAAAATCGGTGGTCGCTTCGGCCAGGTTGTCGAGCTGCCGGTTGGTCTTGCCGCGCAGCTCCCACACAAACGGGTCATCCGGCTGCAGCCGCACCAGCGCGTCAAAATCTTTCAGCGCCTGGTCGTAGCGGGCGAGTTTGTAATGGGATTTGCCGCGCACCTTGAGCGCGCCGACATCGTCGGCTTTGACGGCAAGTATGGCGTCGGCGTCGCGAATGGCCAGGTCGTATTGATCGGTAAACACATACACGCGCGCGCGCTCATAGCGCGTGCGCAGGCTTTCGTTGTCCAGGGCGCCGGCGCGATTCAAATCGGCGATCACGCGCTTGGTGTCGCGCTTGCGGGCATAGGCGGCGGCGCGGGTGATGTAGGCGCGCGCCGAGCGCGGGTCGATCTGAAGCGCCTTGTTCACATCAAGCAGCGCTTGATCCGGCCGGTCCACTTCGACATAGAAGCGCGCGCGCCGTAACCGTGCGGTGAAGTCATGGGGCTCCAGCTCCACAGACTTTGAAAAGTCGGCTTCGGCCGCGTCGATGTTTTGCTTGACCCAGTTAGCCACGCCGCGTCCGCGATAGACCCAGGCCAAATTAGCGTTGCCGTCGAGCGCGCGCTGATACTCGGGCAGCGAATCCTCGATCTTGCCGGTCTTCTGATACAGCGTGGCACGGCGCCCGGTCAAGGTGGGCGTCTGCGGCCCGATCTGGATGGCCTGGTCAACATCGATGAGCGCCTGGTCATACTGGCCCAAGCGCGTGTGCGCCAGGCTGCGCAAGGCATAGCCATCGGCGCTGTTGGGGCGAATTTGGATGTAGCGATCGGCGTCCTCAAGCGCGCCAGAGCCGTTGTCCTGGTGCAACCGGTATTGGGCGCGCAATGACAGCAC
>JANMNW010000290.1:0-7811 GCA_031368515.1 Chloroflexota bacterium | reverse complement strand
GGCGTGCGCGGCATGCGCGAGCGCATCGCCGCGCTTGGCGGCCGGCTGGATTTTGAATCGACCACCGATGGCGTTGTTGGCGGCACGCGGTTGCGCGCAGTCGTGCCATTGACCCGTCAGCACACCCATGCGGGCGCCGAGGTGCGAGCATGAGTGACATTCGGGTCGTTTTGGTTGAAGATCAGACCCTGATGCGACAAGGACTCAAAACCATCATTGACCTTGAGCCTGGTCTCAGTGTGGCGGCTGAGGCCGCCGATGGCATCGAAGGTGTGCGTGTGGTCTTGCAGCAACGGCCAGATGTAACCTTGATGGATGTGCAGATGCCGGGACAGGACGGGGTAGCGGCCACGCGCGCGATTTGCGCGCGATGGCCCGGCGCCAAGGTGATCATTCTGACGACATTTGACCGCGACGATCTGGTCTTTGAAGCGGTGCGGGCGGGTGCGATGGGCTTCCTGCTCAAAGACACGCCGGCTGACGACTTGATCGACACCATTCGGCGCGTGCACGGCGGCGAGGCGTTTATTCAGCCTGCGATCGCCACCCGCGCGCTGCGCGAGCTGGCGCGGTCGAGCGCGCCGGCAGCCGATCCGGATGCGCTGTCCGAACGCGAACGCGATGTGCTGGCGCAGTTGGCGCAGGGCTTGTCGAATCGCGACATCGCGGATCGACTTTCAATTACGGAAGGCACGGTCAAAAACCACGTCTCAAGCATCCTGAGCAAATTGCAGGCGTCAAACCGCACGCATGCGGCTGAAATCGCGCGGCGGCGCGGGCTTGCGGGCTGAACGCCCGCCACCGCTAGAATCTGCCCATGGCCGAGACTCCTCCGCAGTCCAAAGACGCTGACGCATCGCAATCGTCGCCGCCGGTTGACAAAATTGTCACGACGCAGCACAAGATTGTGATCGGCGGGCGCGAAATCACCTACACTGTGCAGTGCGGCACGATTGTGCTGCGCGAGGAGGCGGAGAAAAAAGACCCGCCTGGCGCCAGCGATGGCCATAAACCCAAGGCCGAGGTGTTCTTCGTCGCATATCTGCGCGATGATGAACCGGACTCTCGCGCGCGCCCGCTGACATTTTCGTTTAACGGCGGGCCGGGCAGCAGCAGCGTGTGGCTGCATCTGGGCGTGCTGGGTCCGAAGCGCGTGGACATGGGTGATGCCGGCGCGCTCAAGCCGCCACCGTTTGGCTTGACCGACAACGAGCATTCGCTGCTCGACGTAACCGATTTGGTCTTTATCGATCCAGTCGGCACCGGCTACAGCCGGGCGGTGGTGGGCGAGGCGGACAAACAATTTCATTCCTTCACCAAAGACATTCACAGCGTTGGCGATTTCATCCGGCTGTTCTGCACCCGCCATCTGCGCTGGAAAAGTCCGAAGTATTTGATCGGCGAGAGCTATGGCACGCTGCGCGCCGCCGCGTTGAGCGAGTATTTGCAGGACCGGCATGGCATGTATTTGAACGGCATCATGCTGGTCAGCTCGATCCTGAATTTCGGCACTGCGCGCTTTGATGCGCACCACGACTTGCCGCACATCCTATTTCTGCCTACCTACACGGCCACGGCCTGGTATCACCGCGCGCTTGCGCCGGATCTGCAGGCGGATCTGCGGGCAGCGGTTGCTGCCGCGCGGGCGTTTGCAGGCGGCGAATACGCTTCGGCGCTGCTGGCTGGCGCCAGCTTGAGCGACGGCGAGCGGGCGCAGATCGCGGCCAAACTCGCGCGCTTCACCGGCTTGAGCGCCGACTACTGCGAGCGCGCCGACTTGCGCATCGAGATCTTTCGCTTCTGCAAAGAGCTGCTTCGCGCGCAGGGGCGCACCGTCGGCCGCCTGGACAGCCGCTTTACCGGCTACGACCGCGACAGCGTCGGCGAAAATCCGGGCTACGACCCAAGCATGAGCGCGATCATGGGTCCGTACACATCGGCCCTGTATGACTATGTGCGCGGCGAGCTCAAGTTTGAGAGCGATTTGACATACGACATTTTGAGCGAGCGCACGCACCTGAACTGGAGCTATAAAGAATTTGAAGACCGCTATGTCGATGCCAGCGATGCGCTGCGCCGCGCGATGAGCAACAATCCCCATCTGCGCGTGACCGTGCTGAACGGCTATTTCGACCTGGCCACGCCCTTCTTTGCCACCGAATACACCTTCAACCACCTCGGCCTGCCGCGGGATCTGCGCGCCAATGTGTCGATGCACTATTACGAGGCCGGCCACATGATGTACGTGCATGCGCCCAGCCTGGCGCAGATGAAGCGCGATCTGGCCGCCTTTCTAGCCGGCGAAGCGTAATGCGACTTCTTCTCATCGGCGCCGGCGCCGTCGGCACATGGATTGGCGTCAACCTGATGCGCGCCGGCAACGAGGTGGTGTTTGTGGCTCGGCCGGCGTTTGCGGCCGCGGCGCGCGCGCATGGGCTGAGCGCGATGTTGCCTCGGGGCGGCAAGATTCATTTGCCGGGCGCGCGGGTCGAGCCATCCGCCGCCGCCGCCGTGTCTCGGGAGCCGTTTGACGCGACGGTGCTATGCATGAAAGCATATTCCCTGGCGGCGGCGCTGGCCGAGGTTGCGCCGTTTGCCGACAGCCTGGGGCAGTTTGTCTGTTTTCAAAACGGCGTCGGCAGCGAGGAGGCGGCGGCGGCGATGTTTGGCGCCGGTCGCGTAACCGCCGCAACGTTGACCAGCCCGGTTTCACAGCTTGCGCCAGCGCACGTTGCGCTCGACCGGCTGGGCGGCGGCATTGGGCTGGCCGACGTCGAGGCGCGCAGCGGTTTTGCCGGCCGGCTGGCCAACGCGGCGAGCACCGAGCTGATGCCGGCCCGCACATACGCAGACTACCGCTCGATGAAGTGGTCGAAAATGCTGCTCAACATCGTTGGCAATGCCAGCAGCGCCATTCATGACAAGGACGTGGCCGAGATTTATGCCGATCGCGCGCTATTCGCGGAAGAGATGAGCATTCTGCGCGAGTGTCTGGCCGTGATGCGCGCGCAGAAGATTCCTGTGATCGATTTGCCCGGTTATAGCGCCCGCGCGTTTGCACGGGTGGTTGCGCACACGCCAAACTGGCTGGCTCAGTCATTGCTGCTAGGGCGAGTGAGCCGCGGCCGCGGCGGCAAGCGCCCGTCTTTTTATTACGATGTGGCGAACAAAACCGGGCGCAGCGAAGTGGGCAATCTAAACGGCCAGATCGCTGCGCATGGCCGGCGGCTTGGCGTGCCGACGCCCGTCAACGAACGCCTGACGCGCGCGCTGCTGGCGCTGGTGGAGACGGCGCAGCGGAACGTCGCTGGTTGATCACGCGCCATCAACTGGCCGCGATCGACGCTCAGCTTCTACAGTGCTTCGAGCGCCGCAAGCACTTTTCCCAGCTCCGATGCATCGCTGAGCTTGAACATGACCGTGGTCGTGACAGTCTTTTCCACCAGCACCGCCGCCTTTCTGCCAAGCACGTCGAGCGCCTGTTCGGTCGGTTTGCCGGCGATGCCTGTGATCGTGGCTTTGAGCTGCCCGCTGCGGTCGATGACGATTTCCCATTCGCGGCCATCACTGCGACGCGCGCTGACGACATCGTCGTAGCTCACATCGTCGAAGCCGGCGGCGTTAAACGCCTGCGTCATGACATCTTGTTTTGTGTTGAACATGTTATTTCCTAATGCGAGCGATCTGACAGCGGCCTTACCGATCGATCGCCTTGTCCCAATCGGCTTGAAAGGTGTCAGACAAGCGGGCGATGGCTTGCGCGTCCGCGATCAGAATGCCCAGCTCGCGGTTGAAGTTCATCGATTGGGTGGTTATGTTGATCGAGCCGACAAACGCCAGCCGGTCGGCTTCGCCGCCATCGGCCACAAATGCCTTGGCGTGCACGATGGGCGATTTAAGAAAGCGCACGCCCACGCGAGCGCGTTGAAGCTTGTCCAGATCCTCTGCGTCGGCGTCCGAATCTTCGCTGGCGCGCGGCGGGGAGGTAAGCAGCCGCACCGACACGCCGCGTTGCTGAGCGGCGGCAATCAGTCCAATCTGTTGATCGTCAAGCGCGCTGGCGGCATAGATATCGAGCGTGCTCCGGGCGTTTTCGATCAGCGCGTTAATGCGCTCGCGCGCGTTGACCGGGCTCCAAACCAGCACCTGGCTGGCAGGTTCAAAACTGTCGCGTTTCCAATCGGCGTCAAACGCGCGCGCGACTTCGTCCACATCGGCGCGCGTGGTGTGCCACACCGCAAATTCACGGTTGCGCGTGAAGGAGCTGCGCGTCATGTTGGCGGTGAGAATGAGCACCCGGTCGTCGATGACAAAGCTCTTTTGATGCGTCAGGCGAAACGTGGGGTTGGCGGTTTTGATGGCGACGCCGCCGGCTTTCAACTTGTCGAACGCGGTTTTGGCGCTGGCGCCCGCGCCGAGCGGGTTGATCTCCAGCAGCACTTTTACGTCCACGCCATTGTCGCTGGCCGCTTTCAGCGCCTCGATGATGCGCGCGTCGGTCAACAGATACATCGTCATATAAACGCGCTGGCGAGCGCTGCCGATCGCATCAATTAGTTCCTGTTCGTCGTCGTCGGGGAAGACCAGCAGCGTGACGCGTGGTGCACCAGGTTGGGTGCGCGAGGGGTCCGAGCGGGTGGGTGGTGGTGCGCTCGATTGGAGCGAACACGCAGCCAGAGTGAGCACGCACGCCGTAATTGCGGCTATGCGAAGCGACAAACGCATGCGACTAGCATACCTTGCGCGCTTCCGAATGGTGATGCTCATTGCAAATTGTCAGCAAGTGAAAGGTTGGTTATGTGAATCGCAAGGTGCGACCACTCCCGAAGCGTGTGACCACCCCCGGAGGGTGGGAGATCACGCCGGCAGCAAGCGCTCAAATGCATCGTCGCCCAGCTCGGTCAAGCGCGTCACCACCACATCGGCTTCCAGCTCTTCGTGCGATGTCAACACACCGATGCTGCGCATATTGGCGCGCTTGGCGCCTTCCACGCCTGCCGGCGCGTCCTCAATTACGATGCATCGGTTGGGCAGCACGTTGACACGCTGCGCCGCTGTCAGATACACCTGCGGATCGGGCTTGCCGCGGGTGACATCTTCAGCGGACGTAATTGCGCTAAAAAAGCCGCCGATCGATAGCTCATCCACAATCGCGAGCACATTGTCGCGCGGCGCCGCAGAGGCCACTGCCTGGCGCCAGCCTGCGCTGTGCAGCGTCGTCAGCCAGCGCAGCACGCCGGGCAGCGCATCGATGCCCTTTTCCGCCACAACGTCTCGATACAAAGCTTCTTTGACCGTGCTCACGCGCGCCACATCCGCATCGCTGTAGTCGGGGCCAAACAGCCCACGTAAAACGGTGTCGTTGCGCTGTCCAAACGTGCTGCGAAATGCCGCCTCGCTCATGTCGCTGCCTTCCAGCTGCAACGCGCGGCGCCAAGCGTCGAAATGATATTGGGCCGAGTCGACCAGCACGCCGTCCATGTCCCACAAGACTGCGCGCAAAACCGTGCTTGTCATAGGTGCCGAGTGTAAATGAACCGCGCCTATTGCACCGCCACCATCGGCGCAAACACGCTGTGCTTGAGCGCCGGTGTGCGCACGTGCATCATTGGATCGCCCAGCAACACCAGGCTGCGGCCAACTTTGTAATACTCGCCAGCTCGGTTGACCAGCTCATCCTGCCCGGCGGCGACCAGTTCGCCCAGCAGCACATCCTGCCCGTTGCCTGCGCTCAGCCGGTTGAAGATCCCGCGCATCAGATGCTCATGCACAAAGCTCACGCTGAGCCCGGCGAAGCCGACCACTGCCACAGCGCCACCGTTGCGCGCCAATAGCAGTTGCTCGTCGATCGAGCCGGCTGTGGCATCGGCGTCATGAAACGAGCCGGTGGAGCAGGCCATCTCAAGCACGATGGGCAGCCGCTCGCGATTGTTCAGGCTGGCGATGTCGCTGCTCTTTAATAGCCAGGTCGCGCCATCCGCTCCGGGCGCTGTGTTGGCCCACTGATCCGTCAGGCCATGCCCGGCATAGGTGATAAAGCCGGCGCCTTCGGAAAAGGCCGCGCGCGTGCGCGCTCGCGCGTCATCCGCATCGGCAACGCGCCAGGGCTCGCTCGCATCGGCGCCCGCCGTCGGATCGTAATACATGCGTGTTGACGCCCAGCCGCGCGGCTGCAGCTGCGCGGCCTCGTCGAGCAAATAAGCGAAGTTGCCGGACCCATCGACGCTGCCGTCGAGTTGCCGAAAGTTGTCGGCGATAAACGCGCTGCTAAATCGCCATGCGTCGGGTTGGGCCGTCTCGTAAGACACAATTTTGCCGACGATCGCCGCCACATCCGCCTCGGTGCGCGCCGGAAGCCGGCCATACATCAGCTCGATCCGGCCGTCCGAACGCGGATCATCGCCATCAAGCTGGGCGTAGCACCAGTCGCACGCCGTTTCATTCAGCCATAGATCGACATCGGCCACATATGGCGGGATCACCGATGCGCCGCGGTTGCGAGCGGCGTTTTGGCGGTCAAACGTGCCGTCTCCCACCAGAATCACCGCGCGCGGCGCGATGAACCAGTTCATCCGGGCATAGCGCAGAAAGCCGCGTATGGCTTGCGGCGACACCTGGCCATAGCTCCAGGTGTCGAAGATCGCCTGAACGTCCACCAGTGCGGTCGAGACGCCTTGCGCATTGCGCAGTGCGATCAGCGGCGCCAAGGCGTCGTGAAAGCCCGCTGGCGCAATATAAACAGCTTCGGCATTCAAACGGCGGGTCAGGTCGATGTGCGCGCGCGGCTGAACGACCGGCTGATGCGCGATCTGCGCGCTGTCGGTGCCGTCGAAAGGCAGCTCTGCGCTGCTCACGGGCGGCTGGGCGGCGTTGTCAGTACCAGGCTTGATCGTCAGCCAGTAGGTTGTGGCTGTCGACCACAGATCCCCGGCATCGCTGGCGACAAAGCGCACGCGGTCGGCGGCATCAAGCACGCCAGTTTCGCCGTCCGCCAGCTCGATCACCTGCCACTGAACCGTTGCGCCGTTCAGCGTCAGCGCAAGGTCGGCAAGGCGCGTGCCGGTCGGAACGCCCGCAGCCATGAGTTCGGCGCCGGAAAGCATCTGCAATCCTGGAGTGGCGACGGCCAGCTTAAGCACGAGTTCGTCGCGAAGCGGATTGGGCGGCGCTGATTCCGCGCCATCGCCGGCATCCGATGCAAGCGTCATGCCTTGGGCGATGCTCAGGTTGCAGAACAGCAGCACCAGTACGGCGATGAGCCCGAGCGGGCGATGGCGGCGATGAATCACGATCGCCGTTCATGCTAAAGAATGACCGGCAATACGTAATCCAAACTACAGCGGATTCCGCACTATAGACTTAGTCTGCAATGGCGCAATTGCAAAACTCGCGCTACGTGAATATGCCTATGCGGTGCTATGCAGGCGTCATCAACCCCAACATTTGACTGTGCCGCGTTACTGGCGAGCAGTCTGCGTTGGTCAGGAATCTTGCGAAAGTGTGCTGTCCGTGTCGTCGGCTACGACAAACGTCGGAGTCTCGCGCGAGGCGGCAGCCGCTCGCTTGGCGCGTGTGCGAAAGGGGTAGGCCACGCGATAGGCGCGGCCGGTGGGCAGGCTGTGCGCCGGCTCGTTGTTGTCGAGCGTCTGCTGACCCGGCTTGGCGCGCGGTCGGCGGATGTCCAGCTGGTGTGATGTTTGGCCCAGCTCCAACGTCAATCCGGGTGCGGCCTGTTGCAGCGCAAGCAGCGCGCCGGCGCACGCCAGCATGGCAAGACCGCCCGCCGCGCATACCAGGACCATCTGCGCGCT
>JANMNW010000282.1:0-2690 GCA_031368515.1 Chloroflexota bacterium | reverse complement strand
GCACCAATCCACCACTGTGTCAGTCACAAATGGCACTATTTCTGACACGCCACCGGCCGCGTGAGTCGTTGGCTGCCCCGAGAGCGCGACAGCAAGACCAAACATGCTCGCAACACACAGCTTTCCCATATTCATGATTTGTAGCTCCTGTTCAGACGATGTGTATGGGTATCCGTTGAGACGATTGTATCGATTCAACGTGCGAATTAGTTGACAGATTCGTCAATAGCGCGTCCGAATGCGTGCAGGGCGCCGAACGACGTGCTGGCGCGCTCTCGCGCCTCGACGTATCCTTATATTTTGCCTGTCAAGCTGATAGCCTCACTGTTTGCCGTAGTGGCTCTGTCCCTGCCGACGCCGACACGTGCCCAGACACTACCCGAAGGTGAAGATGCGACGTTGGTCAAGGTCATCGACGGTGACACGATCAAAGTCAAGATTGCTGGCAGCGATTTCGCGGTGTCCGTGCGCTACATCGGCGTTGACGCGCCAGAGACCAGCAACGCAGCTCAGCGCCGCACGTGCTACGCGGCCGAAGCAACACAGGTAAACCGAAAGCTGATCGAAGGGCACACGCTGCGTCTGCAGAAAGACATATGCCTTTGCCAAGGCCTACAGGCCCGACACGCGCAACAGCGCGCGGTTCACTACTGCGCAGAGAAAGGCTCAAGTGGCTAAGGCTGGGCTGTGGAGTGCTTGCCGCGTCGTAAACGGCGCAGCGCTGCCCAAGGTGGTTGCCTCGGTGACGCCGACACAAACAACAGCCACAGTGGCGCCTGCACCTGCGAGTGACGGACAGCCGACTTTCACTACCGAGAAGGGTACCCGCGTGCGCGTAGATCCTCCATACTATCCTTGTCAACTGAACCAGATCAAAGGCAACCGTAACAGCAAGATCTACCACTCGCCAGGACAACGTGACTACGCCTACACATTCAAGAATGTTCAGTGCTTTGATACACCGAGCCAGGCGGAAGGGGCGGATTTTGGCGCGGCGAAGCAGTGATTAGGACCGCGCGACCTGATTACATGGCGACGTTGTAGCAGTCCGATCGCCGCGCTACACACCAGGCATCGTCGCAGGTACCGACCGCATCCGTGTGTGGCATTGGGCCGTCGCTGTATCTGCCGTTATAGGTGTTTAGCGTTGCGGCGTCAAGCTCGCTGATCGGAACAAAAAACTCCCATGACATAGCCATGTGTCACCTCTCACACGCCCGCGTTCATCGCTGCGAACACGCGCTTAACCGATGCGCTGCCCGCGTCGCTGTAGCTGCGCAGGGTGTCAATGCTGGCATGGCGTGTTTGTTCGGCGATATCGGATAGCGCCGCACCGTTCGTTACAGCGTCGGTCACAAAGCCGCGCCGTAGGCTATGGCCGCTGAATTGCGCAGCGTCGGCGACGCCAGCGGCACGCGCCCGCGCCTTGAGGATCCGCGCCACGTCTCGACCGTCAAGCGGATATTCTTCGCCGACCTTGCGATAGCGGTTGCCGGTTGCCGGCTGGCCAACAAAGACAAAGCCGCGCCGCCCGGTCGTGAACATGCGCAAGCGGATCGCCGCTTCGCGTGGGAGTGCGATCCGTTGGCCGCTGGCGTTCTGGTCGGTCTTAGACCATGCAATCAGGACTGTTGCGCTGCCGTCTTTGGCGTAGGTCACATCTTCGCAGCGCCAGCCAACCAGCTCAGACCGACGGCACGCTGACCAGTAGCCGCACACGATCAACACCGCATCGCGTGCGCTGTTGGCGCCAGGGTGCGCGTCCAGGTGCGCAACGATAGCGGCCACATCATCGTGCGATAGCGGGCGCGCTTTGTGGACGCGCAGGCCTGCGTCGGCGGACTGCCGCGCCGCGCCCTTCGATGCTTCGACAACACCCGGATCGCCCGTTGGGTCGGTCTGGCCTGCGATGGCGTGGGCGCGCTTGATTGCAGCGCGGGCGATGTATCGCGTGTTGGTGCTGGCGATGCGGCCCAGATACAGAGCCACGCTGCCGGGTGTCGCAGGTAGCGCCGACTTGCCGGACTGATCGCACCATGCCACAAACTTGCGCCACTGGGTTGCGTAGGTGCGCACGGTGTTGGATGACTTCGCCGACGCGATCTTGCCAGCGACCTCGTGGGCTTCGGCCTGCGTGAGTCCGTCGAAGGTTGCCAGGGCGCGTGCGTTCTGCCGGGTGAGGGTGAGTGCGTTCATAAGGTGTCTCTACTCCGATAATACCCCTTATCGGATACGTAGTCAACTGGTCACCCGGCTCGCTAGTGGCGCACAATTTAGCGTGAGCCAGTCAAAACGGCCCGTAGACACGTTCTGGCGCGGGTGTGGTCATCTGGATAGTTACTGCCCGCCATATGGCGCTAGAGTCTTTGAACGGAACAAGTTCTTTCAGACTCCAAGCAGTAACCCCTAGAAGAATACCGTCAGTACTGTCTCGGCCAGTTGAGTCGGCCGGGCCAGTCAAGCCTGCACAGTGGGCGCACAACCCACCTGTGCCCATGAATGGAGGAAATATCATGAATCGATCAGGAATCTCGGGCCTCATGTGTGCCGCCACCATCGCATTAGTCGGCGCATTAGTACCTAATCACCAAAATCTCTTCGATTTGAGCAAAGAAAATCGCAGGGATCAAGCCAAGGTTTTCGAAAGCGCGGGAATGACGTGCAGTTCGCGCAAACTGAGAGCCATGGCT
>JANMNW010000280.1:0-15890 GCA_031368515.1 Chloroflexota bacterium | reverse complement strand
TGCGCGCAGCCAATGCCGCGCGCGTGGCTCAGGCCGAACCGCTTTTGCGCGATCTCAACTTGCTCAGCCGCACGCTATACGAGGAAATTGCGATCGAGCGCCAAAACGATTTTGGGTTGCAGCAAAAGGGACTGCTTATGTTGTGTCAGACGCCGGCGGCGCTGCACGAAGAAGCGCAATTTGCCGCGCACGCCAATGAACTGGGCGTTCCCGCCGAAGTATTGACACCTGAGGATGTGGCAAAGCTTGAGCCGGGCATTTCGCTGGACATCGCCGGCGCGGTGTTCTTCCCAAAAGACTGTCATCTGACGCCCGCCAAGTTGGTGTCCGGATTGACGCAATGGCTGGAAGCGCATGGCGTGGTCATTCGTCATGGCATGACCGTGATGCGTTGGGAAGCGGCCAACGGCGCCGTCAGCGGCGTGTTGGCCGCGCCCACGATGCACGGCGCCGCGCAGTTTGACAAAGCGTCGGACGCCACGCGCTTTGAAGCCGACGAGTATGTGATTGCCGGCGGCGCATGGTCGGATCAAGTTGCCGACGGGCTGGGCGTGTCGTTGCCCTTGCAGGGCGGCAAAGGCTACAGCTTGACATTGTCCAATCCACGCCAGCGTCCAACGATCTGTTCGATCCTTGTGGAGGCGCGCGCGGCTGTCACGCCGATGGGCGAAAGCTTGAGAGTGGGCGGCACCATGGAGATCGCCGGGCTGGATGAATCGATCAACCCGCGACGTGTGCAGGGCATCATCAAATCGGCCTGCCGCTACTACACCGCACTGGCGCCGCAAGACTTTGAAAATGTGCCGGTCTGGCGCGGGTTGCGCCCGGTGTCACCCGATGGGCTGCCGTATGTCGGCCGATTTTCGAGCTATATAAACTTAAGCGTGGCCGCGGGACATGCGATGCTTGGGCTAAGCTTGGGCCCGGCCACCGGGCTGTTAATGAGCGAGGTATTGTCGGGCGAAGCGCCGTCGCTGGAGATGAATCTGCTTGACCCGCAACGATTTGGCTGAATAGACAGGAGCAAAACACATACTATGAACTGGAAAGGCGTGATGCCGGCGATGACCACCGGCCTGGACAAAAAGGGCAACATCGATCACAAATTTGTGGCCAAGCATGCCAAATGGCTGGTAGATCACGGGTGCACCGGAATCGTGACGCCGGGCTCGCTGGGTGAAGGCAATACGTTGACGTTTGGCGAAAAGGTGGCGTTGTGGGACACGCTGGTGAAAGCGGTCGGCAAGCGCGTGCCGGTCGTCGCCGCGATCGCCGCGCTGAGCACGCAAGAGGCGGTCGAGCTGGCTAAAGCCGCAGCCAGCGCGGGCTGCGAGGGCTTGATGGTGTTGCCGCAATACGTCTACAAAGGCGACTGGCGCGAGAACAAGGCGCATGTCTCGGCGGTGTTCAAGGCCACCAAACTGCAGTGCATGCTCTATAACAATCCAATCGCCTATGGCGTGGATTTTCTGCCGCAGCATATCGCCGAGCTGGCGAAAGCGCACAAAAACTTCGACGCCGTGAAGGAGTCGAGCGCCGATGTGCGCCGAATCGCGGCGATTCGCGAGCTGGTGGGCGACACGCGGATCTCAATCCTCGTGGGCGTCGACGACGCCATCGTCGAGGCCATCGCGATGGGCGCGGTGGGCTGGGTGGCCGGGCTGGTGAATGCGTTGCCGAAAGAATCGGTGGATGTGTTTAACTATGCGATGGCCGGCCAAATGGACAAGGCCTGGCCTTTGTACAAGTGGTTCTTGCCGCTGTTGCGCATGGACACCGTGCCCAAGTTTGTGCATTTGATCAAGCTGGTGCAGCGCGAGGTTGGCATGGGCAGCACGCGCTTGCGGGCACCGCGGCTGGAGCTGACAGGCGAGGAACTGGCGGACGCCCTTGTGGTCATTCGCGAGTCATTGCGCACACGCCCGCGATAGGCGCTGGCGATTCGCCCTAGATGACTGGGGGCGTGTGGAACACGCCCCTCTTTCGTTTCCCAATCGGGCGGAGTGTGTTCGCCGTAAGGGCGATTGCATGCAACGCATCAGCCGTCTGGCGCAACCGAATCGGGCAGGGCGTCTTCGCTGTTGGCGTCGGCGCTGGAGGCCGAATCCAGCACAATGTTGCGATCTTTGAAAGTTGGCGTGAGCTTAAAGCGTCCCTGGCACCGGTCGCCCGACCACGGCGCTTCGGGCGACATGACCAGCGCGCACAGATCAAGCAATTGCGCGTCGTAGTTCACGCGCCAGCCGGCAAAGTCGAGCCAGCACTCATCCAGGTTCGGCTTCATCGGCACGCCCGCGCGTGCCAGGCGCGCGTAAGCGCGATCAAACTCCTCGCGCGTTACGCTGATCGGATGGGCGGGATAGGACGGATTTTGCGCGTATTTGAACCTATAGGACAGGCCGACATATTTCAGCGCCAGATAGCCGCTGCGAATCATCAGATCGGCTTGCGGATTGAGCGCTATATCGACCGTCGAGCGCACCAGCGCTGCGCCATCCAACACCGCGCCGGCTGATGTGATCCATGAGCGGTTGGGTTGTTGCGAGCGAAAAAATGGCAACACTGACAGCGAGGTGTGACTTTCCTCCAGCTCCATGAACCATGCGTTCCAGTCGCGCCACAACCGGTCCAGATCGTCGGCATCCAGCCTCCGCACAATAAACGAGCGCTCAATCAGCGTCACCGCCGACGGCGGCGACCCGGCGCGCACTTCCAGCGCATTAACCAGCGACTCGCGCTTGGAAAATACCGAATAGATCGTGGGCAAATACGAGATCAGTACCGCGGTTAGAAACGTGCCGCTGGCCGCTTCCATAAAAGCCAGCACGTATTCGCCCGTGTTGTCCGCCGTGACAAAACCGAGCGTTAGCAGTGACGAGCCGCTAAGCGTGAAGGCGCGAAATGGCGGCTCCACGCCCATGCCCCAAAACATTAGCGCGAAGCCAATTTCCAAGAATGCCAGCAAGGTCGGAACCAGCACCACCAGCCCTATCGGGCCGTAGAGTGCCATGATGTCGTCGCGCCGCCGATAGTCGGGCGCCAGGCGCATCACTAGGTTAAAGGCCACACGCAGCATGCGAAACAGCGTGCGTACAATCTTGTCGAGCGCGGCGCGCGGCAGCACAAACGTGCGCAGTGCGCTCAACAACGTGCGCAGCACGATCAACAGCCCGACAACAAATGCGAGTGCGTGAAGAAAAGCCGTCATTGGCTATGCGAACCAGGTTGTGCCCGGATACTGATACTGGCGTGCGACGTCCTCATCCAGCTCAACGCCAAGACCGGGCCGGTCGGTCAACTCAATGTAGCCGTTTTTAATGATGTCGGTTTTTTCCTTGATGATCGTGGTCCAGTAAGGCCGCTCGTTCCAATGCCATTCAAGCACGAGAAAATTCGGCACGCTGGCGCACACATGCGCCGAACCCATGGTGCCGATGGGCGATGACACGTTGTGCGGTGCAAACGGCATGTAATACATCTCCGCCAGGTTGGCGATCTTGCGCCCGTCGCTTAAGCCGCCGCACTTGGGCAGATCGGGCATCACGATGTCGACCGCCTGCTTTTCGATCAAGTCGCGAAAGCCGTGCCGCAGATAGATGTTTTCGCCGGCGCAAATGGGCACCGGCGAATGCGCCTTGACTTCGCGCATGGCGTCGATGTTCTCCGGCGGCACCGGTTCCTCGATCCACATCAGGTGATAGGGCGCCAGATCGCGCACCAGCCGGATGGCGCTGGGCACATCCAGCCGCGTGTGCACATCGACGGCCACGGCGCAGTCCTTGCCTGCCGCGCGCGTGACCATGTCAACCAGCTCAATCATGCGCTCGTGCTCGCGCTGCATTGCGGTGTAGTTGAAGCGGTCTTTGACAAACGTGCCATCGCTCAGCGTCAGGACTTTTTCGGACATGTCTGTGGGTGTGCCCTTTTCGGAGTAGGCGCCGATGTCCACGTCGATCTTGAGCGCGGTAAAGCCTTTTTCGAGCACGCCGTCCACCACTTTGCGAATGTCGTCCAGTTCCATGCCGGGATCGACCTGGCAATCGCAATACATCCAGATCTTGTTGCGAAATTTGCCGCCCAGCAGCTCGTAGACCGGCGTTTTGAGCGCTTTGCCTTTCAGATCCCACAGGGCAAGCTCAATTCCGGTGAGCGCGGTGATCAGCGCGCCGCCGGTGCCGCCGTCGAAAACGTGGCTGCGGCGCATGTCCTCAAAAATCGCATCAATCGCAAAAGGGTCGCGCCCGATCAACTTTTCTTCCAAATATTGGATGATCGCGATGGCCTGCTTGCCGCCGTGCACGCATTCACCCATGCCGGTGATGCCCGCGTCCGTTGTCACGCGCACCCACAAATGCATGCCATGGCCAATCGTCGCGGCCGTCTTGATGGATGTGATTTTCATGTTTGCTAGTGTAGGCCAGAACGGTTGGGTGGACCAGTGGAGCGGTAGGCGGTGTAGCGGTAAGCAGTGGGTCGGTGAGGCGGTGTGGCAGTATCAGAAGAAATTCCTACCGCTCACCGCCTACTGCCTACCGCATACCGCCTCACCGACCCACCGCCTCACTACTCACTGATGTTCGCTGACAGATCGTTGCGCACTGTTACGGGCCAGCGCATCGGCGCGCCCTTGGCCAGATCGGCGCACACGCACAGGGCATTGGCGCGCGCAATTTCCACACCGTCGCGCGCGCGGGTGATGGAAAAGTGGCGCATGCCGGTTGCGCGTTTGACATCGGACAGCCATGCGCTGATGTCGAGGGCGTCGTCCAGCAGAGCCGGTTGCAGGTATTCGATGTCGATGGTCCGGTAAAAAATGCCAAAGCCGCTATCGATCATGCGCGCCACGGGCCAGCCGAAGTGCGCGGTGGTCGCAAATCCGCAATCGGAGCAGTAGTCCAGATACACCGAGTTGTTGACCACCTTTTCGCTGTCCAGATGCTGAAAGCGCACCTGGCGTCGCATCACATATTTGCCCGCTGGCGGGGCGGGCTGAACCACCGCGAGAGGTTTTGCGGCGTCCAGCTCGACGCGTTCGGCTGCAAAGGCTTGCACCATCTCGGGCGTCAGTGCTGCCGGGCGCAGCGTGGATTTGCGGATCAGCACCCAATCCGTGTGCGCCTTGCAGACCAGCACGCCGGTCGCGCTGTTTCGAACTTCGTATTGCCGGCGCGACGACACACGCCGCGCGTCGCTGACCCAGGTGCGCACCTCTAGCACGTCGCCGTATACCGCCTGCTGCAGATACTCAATATGCGAAGCGCGCACCACGAACAGGTAATCGTTCGCCGCATACCAGTTCAGATCAAAGCCGGCGGCGGCCGATGCCTCAAAGGCCGCCTCCTGCATGTAGCGCGCGTAGTGGGCGTTGTTGACGTGGCCATAGGCGTCAATCTCGCAATAGCGAACCTTGAACGCGCTGATGTGCGTTGCGCTCATGATTCAGTCCCGGCCGGCCCGGGCTTGCCTCACGATATCGGCGATCTGGCCCAGATGGCTGTCTTCATGCGAAAGGCCCCCGATAAATCGCGTCACTGCGTTCATCTCGGCGGCGCCGGGGTAGGGCTCGTAGACGACGTGAAGATGCGCCTCTGTTGGCCAGACATCCAGGGTTGCCAGGCGCATTCGCCTGCTCTCTTCCAGGCGGTCGCGGCATTGTCGGATCGTGGTCACAGATTTCCACGGCACTTCGGAGCGCGATCGACCGTGGTTGGCCACGCCGCGCGCCATTTCAGCAGCCAGAAACGCCGATTCTTCAGACGACGCGGTGCCATGCACGATGACATGCCCCAGCGTCCAGGCCAGCCCTTTCTCCGCATCCGTGGCCGCAAAGGTGTCATTTGCGATTGGATCCACCGGCTGAAAAACGACATCGGCATCGACACAATCCCGAAGCAACTCCATTTCTTTGTCGATCATTTCATGGGTGAGCGCGCGCAAGTCGTTGCACGTCAGGCTTGCAGCCAGATCGCTCATCTTCATCTTCTTTTCCCGCACAGCTTGAAAATTCAACATATCGATATCCAGTACTGCCGTCTTCACCCGGAAGTGCAGGCAGTGATTTGCCTGTAATGGGCGTCTGCGGCAGGCCGCAATGCTAATGGATGTGCCGGCGCGGCCGGGCCAAGCTTAGAACGCATCGCGAGGTGTGGCCCGCGTGTTTCGGGTGAGTTCCAATTCATGGGCGCATGCTACGGCACGATGCGAACGCGCGCGATCTCGATCGCCTCTGTGCCGGTGTCGCTTGGGAGGCGCTGTTGCGTAACCGGGTCATACAGGCCGATCACCACACGCAGCTCGCCGCGTTCGGCGGCTGAAAGCGCCACGCCATGGTTGTCGCGCACGTTTTCGTTGGCGCTCAGCGTTGAGAATGGCCGCAGATCATTGAGCGGCCCGGCGTCGTGCTGGCCGATGGCGAACCCATCCGGCCGGGTTATGTGCACAAACACTTTGTAGTCGCGTCGCACGGGCGCGCGCAGGCGCCAGGTCAGCGCGATGGGAATGACGCCGCCGGCGCGCACAGTGCCGGCTACGCGCGCATCGGCCAGAACAATATCGCCCCAGGCCGCTGTTTTGGCGGGTTGAAGCGGATCTTGCGCCACGCCGTACAGTCCGTAGTACACCTCCTCTTCGCCCCACGCCGACCAGGCCGGGTAAAACGTTGAATCCATCCAGCCGCGCAAATCGCCGTTGTTGCTGTTGCCGGCGAGGCCGCGATACAACACCAGCCAAAGCCGGTCGTGCGCGCGGGATGTCTGTTGCACGCGCGCCTGCCAGTCGGCGGACGGTTCGCGGACCGGGTCCCAGGTCAAGGCATAGGTCCAGCCTGGATCGCCTGGCCGCCGCTGGGATGCGTAAAAGCCTGCCGGGCTCAGCACGTTAAAAATCACGCGATCGTTGGGCTGCGCGCGTGGCACAATCATGGCACGGTAGGCGGTGGTGCTGTATGGGTCGAAAACCTCCAGCGATTTTTCATAAACGAAAAGAGTAGCGACCGGCCAGAATGTGCCGATGAGCGCCGCGCTCGCCAGCAGCGCCGGCGCATGCTGAAGAAACCACGGCCGCCTGCTCGCCACCTGCATGCTGGCTGAGGCGAACCCAGTTGCCGCATTGGCCGCGCGCCAGTCCAGCGTTTGCAGCTCGCTTAGCGCCCAGCCAATCAGCAGCGCAAGCGGCGGCGTCGCTGCGATCAGCATGCGCGCGTTGAACGCCCACTGGCGCGCGGCAATGGCCACGCCAATCAGCGTGAGCGCAATCATGCTCAGCGTCAGGCCGGCGATTCTGAGCCACTGGCCGTGTTTGCGCATCCGGGCAAACACGATGCCGCCCATGACGACGGCGGCAACCACCCACACGCCAATGTCGCCGATTGGCTGCGTCATCAACAGATCGCCAACGCCCAGCCGCAGGAAATAGCCGATGCTTAACTGTTGATTGGTATTGCTCGCGGCTTCATTGGCGGCGCGGCCCAGAAGGCGCGGCACGCCGTAGACCAGCCAGGGCAAATAACACAGCAGCGCCAGGCCAATGCCCAAGGCTTGCCAGCGCGCTGGCGCCAGCGCGACCGGACGCAGCATGCGCGAGTTCAAGCGCGCGAACGCATGAAACGCGCCAAACAGCGCCAGCGCGGCCAGCGCCCACACGCTGTGATATAGCGTGTACATCGCTCCGGCGCTGCCGATGGCCAGCGCCAGCACGGGCCGTAACGGCACTGTTCGGCGGGTTGGCAGCAACGTCAGCCTGGCAGCGGGCTGTTGCAGTTTCAAGGCCCCCCACATGGCGAGCAGGAGGAAGACTGGCGCAAACGCATACATGCGCGTGACTGCGCTGTAATACACCGCGAGCGGCAGGCACGCCATCGCGATGGCCGTGTAAACCGCGGCGCGGCGTTGGCCGGTGAGCACGCGAGCGCAGATGTAAGCGGCTGGGGTGGCAAGCACTCCGGCCAGGACGGACAGATAGCGCGCGCTGAAGGGCGACAGGCCGGCAACGCTTTGCCACAGCGACAAGACCAAGTAATACAGCGGTGGATGCACGTCCTGCGCCGTGACGCGCAGAATGTCGCCCAGCGGCAGGGCAGCATGCGCGATCGACCAGCCCTCATCCCAGCGCAACTGCACGCCGTTCAAATCCCAGATGCGCAGCACAAAGGCAGCCAGTGTGGCGATGACGATGGGCAGGGCGGGGATGCGGCGTTGCATGGCGATGGGCCAACGGCGTGGCCGGGTCATTATCGCGGATGCACACCCGGGCGGCCGGCGCCGCCACACCGCTTTATAATCAAGTCAACTAGTCACTGAGGAGACAAATTTTATGGCTCATGAACTTCCCCCGCTTCCGTATGCATACGAGTCGTTGGAACCGTATATCGACACCACCACCATGCAGATTCACCACGACAAGCATCATGCTGCGTATGTGACGAATCTGAACAATGCGCTGAAGGACTATCCCGCTCTGCACGGGCACAGCGCGCTGCAGTTGATCCAAAACCTCGGCGAAGTGCCCGAAGCCATTCGCGGCCCGGTGCGCAACAATGCCGGCGGCCATGTCAATCACACCATGTTCTGGGAGCAGCTCAAGGTCGGCACAGCCGAACCCAGCGGCAAGCTTGGCGACGGCATCAATGCCGCGTTCGGCTCGCTGGCCGCGTTCAAGGAAGCCTTTGAAAAAGCCGGCCTGGGCCGCTTTGGCTCGGGCTGGGCATGGCTGGTGAAAGGCAAAGATGGCAAGCTGGCCATCACTTCCACACCCAACCAGGATAGCCCGCTGATGGACGGCATCACTCCGTTGCTGGGCTGCGACGTATGGGAACACGCCTACTATCTGAAGTATCAGAATCGCCGCGCGGATTACTTGAAGGCATTCTGGTCCGTCGTCAACTGGGACGATGTGGCCAAGCGCCTGGGCTAAGCTTCCGTGTGGACGTTGTGTCTGGCAAATGATGCGCCTCGCCGCCGTGCGGCGAGGCGCATCATCTGCAGTCAGATCTCCTGGCAATAAGCTTAAGGGCATCTGCGGAAGCGACGGAGCCGGCGCGATGGATGCGGCGGTGTGGCGATTAAAGCGCATTCTGCCAGGTCTGATTCGCCATTTGCGTACGGCGTGAACGCCAGACCGTCGCCGCCATCCGGCAGATATTTGATCGGCTGAATGTCATCTAGACAACCCGCGACTTCGTGGTATAAATCGCGCACTATAACAACTTAACCGGAGTCAAATTTCCGGTTTACATGTAGGGAAACCGAAGGAGTTTTTAGATGACTCATGTGATTACTGCTTTGTGCCTGCGCGACGGCGCGTGCGTTGACGTGTGCCCGGTGGAATGCATCATCGCCGGCAAGCCCGAAGCCGAGTGGAATTGGTTCTTCATCGACCCGAACACCTGCATCGACTGTGGCGCATGCATTCCAGAATGCCCGTTTGAGGCCATTTTCACCGCCGACGAAGTGCCGACAGCCTATCAGATGAAGGCCGGCCAGAAGATCGCTCCGTTCCAAGGTGAGGCATTTGAATGCACCGGCGAAGAGGTCTACGATTTGACCGACGCCACCGCGATCAACGCCGCGTTCTTCACCGACGGCCCCGGCTATGCCGCCCGCAATATGTAAACTGCGCTTAACACAAGCTGCACTAGAATCGGCCGAGCCAGCACTGGTTCGGCCGATTTCGTTTTTCAGGTGACACACTCATGCGCACACTCTTTGATCGAGAATTGAGCGAGATCCGCGAAGGACTGCAGATTCTGAGCAGCCGCGCCACGGGCGCAACCGCGCGGGCGGTGGCCGCCCTGACCAACCGCAATTTTGACGAAGCGCGCGAGGTCAAGCGCGACGACAAGTTCATGGACGATCTGCGTTATCAGGTGGAGAACGAGTGCCTGCTCGCTATGGCCACCCAGCAGCCTGTGGCGCGCGATTTGCGCGAGCTGGTCGCCGCCACCTTTGTCGCGGTGGAGCTGGAGCGTTGCGGCGACTATGCCAAAGGCATCGCCAAGGCGGCGCGCAAGATCACGCGCAATGACAGCGGCCTGGCCACCTTCAACCTGGCCGAGATGGATGTGTGCGCGCGCGGGATGCTTGAAGACAGCACACGCGCGTTTTTGTCGCGCGACGTGGCGCTGGCGCGCTCGGTCATCGTGGCGGACTCAATCATCGACAAGCACTACAGCGATCTGCTGACGTACACCATGCAGGCCATGAGCGAGAATGTCAAGCACATCGAGTGCGGCACCTGGCTGCTGCATGCCGGTCACTGCCTGGAACGGGTGGGCGACCGCGCGACCAACATTTCTGAGCGCGTGATTTTTGTCGAAACTGGCGAAATCACAGGCGATCTCAACACACACGGCGCCGACGCCACGCGCGGCTGAAGCTAAGCAAAACGCCGCCGCGCAGTGCTAAACTGCGCCGCATGAGCACCACGCACGGATTTGAACTGCTTCGCGACGAGACTGTGGACGAAATCAAGACGCGCGCGCGCTTGTATCGTCACGTCAAGTCCCGCGCGCAGCTGCTCTCATTGAGCAACGACGACGAGAACAAGGTCTTTGGCGTCTCGTTTGGCACGCCGCCGCAGGACTCAACCGGCATCGCCCACATCATGGAGCACTCGGTGCTGTGTGGTTCGCGCAACTATCCGTGCAAGGAACCGTTTATCGAGCTGGCCAAAGGCTCGCTGAACACGTTTTTGAACGCGATGACCTACCCGGACAAGACGGTCTATCCGGTGGCCAGCCAAAATGTCCAGGACCTGTACAACCTGATCGATGTGTATCTTGACTCGGTCTTTCACCCCAGTATCACCGAGTGGACGCTGCGCCAGGAAGGCTGGCACTACGAGCTGGAAAGCGCCGATGCGCCGATGATTTTTAAAGGCGTGGTGTTCAACGAGATGAAGGGCGCTTACTCGTCGCCCGAGCGCGTGCTCTACAAGCGCATCGCGCAGGTCATGCTGCCGGACACGCCATACGGGCACGATTCCGGCGGCGACCCGGCTGCGATCCCCGATCTCAGCTACAGCCAGTTCAAGCACTTTCACGAGACGTACTATCACCCGTCGAATGCGCAGATCTGGTGGTATGGCGACGATGCGGAAGATCAGCGACTGAGCCGTCTCGATGCGGTGTTGTCGGAGTTCGATCAAAAGCCGATTCAGGTGACGCTGCCCAAACAGCCGCGCTTTTCCGCGCCGCGCCGCGAGGCGTTTGGCTACGACTCAGACGACGTGGAAGGCGCCGCCAAGCACTATGTCGCCGTCAACTGGCTGATGTCGGATTCGCTCGACACCGAGAAGACCATGGCGCTGGAAGTGCTGGGCAACATATTGCTCAGCACGTCGGCCTCGCCGCTTCGCAAAGCGCTCATCGACAGCGGCTTGGGCGAGGACACCATCGGTGGGTTTGACGACAGCCAGCGCGAGACCGGCTTCAGCGCCGGCCTGAAGGGCGTGAATGCCGAAAACATCGACGCGGCGGAACGGCTGGTGCTGGACACGCTGCGCACGCTGGCTGATTCCGGCATCGACAACGAGATGATCGAAGCGGCCATGAACACCATGGAGTTTCGCCTGCGCGAAATGAACACGGGAGGCACGCCGCGCGGCCTGGCGCTGATGTTATGGGCGCTGCAAAGCTGGCTGCATGGCGGCGATCCGCTGGAGCCGCTGCGCTTCGAGAAGCCGCTTGCGGCGATCAAGGCGCGCCTGGCGGCGGGCGAGCGGCTGTTTGAGAATCTCATTCGCGAATACATGCTGAACAACAGCCACCGCGTCACGGTGGTGTTGTCGCCGGACAAATCCATTCGCGAGCGGGCCGATGCCGCTGAAAACGAACGCCTGGCGAACGTGCGCAATGCCATGCAACCGGGCGAGCTCGAGCAGATCATCGCACAGACGCATGCGTTGCAACAAATGCAGGTAACCCCGGATTCGCCCGAGGCATTATCCACCATTCCCACCTTGACGCTGGCCGATCTTGATCGAAACAACAAGATTGCACCGATCGCACTGGACAGCAGCGGCGACGGGCAGGTGATCTATCACGACATTCACACCAACGGCATCGCCTATCTCGATTTTGGTTTTGACATGCGGGCGGTGGCCGCCGAGGATGTGCCGCTGCTGGGGTTGTTTGGGCAGCTGTTGCTTGGCATGGGCACCGACGGCGAGGACTTTGCGCGCTTGTCGCGGCGTATCGGGCGCAAAACTGGCGGACTGCGCTCAGGAGCGTTGAACGGCGTTCGGCGCGGCACATCCGACGCCGCGGCCTATATGCTGCTGCGCGGCAAGGCCACAATGGCGCAAGTCGACGATTTGCTCGCCATCATCGCCGACGTGCTGTTGACCGCGCGCCTGGACAACCGCGAACGCTTCAAGCAGATCGTGCTGGAGGAAAAAGCCGGGCTCGAAGCGCGCATGGTTCCAAGCGGCCACAGCATGACCAGCTTGCGCTTGCGCGCGCGTTTTAACCCTTCCGATTGGGCCATCGAGCAAATGGCCGGCGTGAGCTATCTCTTCTCGATTCGCGCGCTGGCGCAGCAGATCGAGAGCGACTGGCCAGCCGTGCTGGCGCGGCTTGAACGCCTGCGCAAGGCACTCATCAACCGCCGCGCGATGCTGTGCAACGTCACGCTCGACGCGGCAAACTGGGCGGCCGTCGAGCCGCGCGTTCGCGCGCTGATGCGCAGCTTGCCCGGCCGCGCCGCCGCCCGCAACGAATGGCCGATTGCAAGCTTGCCAGCGCATGAAGGCCTGACGATCCCAGCGCAGGTCAACTACGTCGGCAAAGCGGCCAATTTGTTTGACCTGGGCTACACCCTGCACGGCTCGGCCATGGTGGTGAACAAGTATCTCGGCACCACGTGGCTGTGGGAACGCGTGCGGGTGCAGGGCGGCGCCTACGGCGGATTCGCGACATTTGATCAACGGTCAGGGGTCTTTGCGTATCTGTCGTATCGCGATCCCAACCTGACCAAGACGCTGGCCAACTATGATGGCACGCCGGAGTTTTTGCGCACGCATCCGATCAGCGAGAGCGAAGTGACCAAGTGCATCATCGGCGTGGTCGGCGACCTCGATTCGCATGAATTGCCGGACGCCAAAGGCTATTCGTCGATGACGCGTCACCTGCTCGGCACCACCGAAGCCTTTCGCCAGAAGCTGCGCGACGAAGTGCTTTCGACCACCCCGGCGCATTTCGCGCAGTTTGCCGATGTGCTGGATCAAGTGCGCCAGCATGGCCAGGTTGTCGTGATCGGCTCGGCTGGCGCGATTGAGGCGGCCAATGCCGAACTTCCGAACAAGTTGGCCGTGACGAAGGTGCTGTAGCGCAGCCGCGTTTGAAATCGCCGGCTGCGCAATGCAAGTTTGTGTCGTGGTCTCTGGGTTTGGCGCCTTTCCGCTGGGCCGGATTCGCAAGATCGCCTGAAGCACGTTTGTGTAGGGACAGAGGGTGGTTTCCAGCCGCCAGACGCCGTCGGCGACGGCTACGACGCTAGGGTGGCAGGATGCGCCAAACGCCAACCGGGCCATACGGATCGGTGATCAGCTCGATGATCGCCCCGTCTTGATCGGTGATGAATTCGATCGATTGCTTGAGCGCGTAACGGCCGGACTGCGTGTTGGATGTATAACCGCGCTCTTCGTCGAGCGCCCATCCCAGCGAATCGACTAATCCGCGTTCACGCCAAACCTTGCCAAAGCCGCGCTTGGGCTGAACCCGGCCGGCTGGCGGCGTGATGGCGGGATCGCGCTCGGACTGGCCTTCCTCCCATGCATCGTAGAACGCGCTGTATTGACCGGCGCGCGGGCCATCTGTGTAAAACGCAAAAACGCTGCGCGTTTTTTGGATCCAGATCATGCGGCCGTGTTCGAAGTTTTCGACCGCCGCCGGCCATGGCTCGGCTGCGCGGCTTGGGCACGCCGGCGTCTTTCGGCCGAAGAACCAGTCATATGAGCAGGCCAGGTTGACGCTGATGCGATCGCGTTCCACGCCGTCGACTCGCAAGCCGACCGACATTGCCGCGGGTTCAAATCCCGGGCTGACCCAAGGTGCGGGAATTCGCAGGGCATATCGTCCGGCGGCGCGCGCAGGCAAGCGAATGGTTGTGATCCGATACGGCGCCAGCGGCATCCAGGGCGAGTAGCGCAGCTCCAGCCAGCGCGGTGACGCGCTGAGCTTCCACTCAACCTCAATCACCGCGCCAGGCTGCGCCTGAGGTGCGCTGATCCCAAATTCGACGACGTCGATCGCGCGCGAGGGCATTGCTTGCGCGGTCTGGTCATGCGTAACAAACAGGCTTGCGATTGAAAGCAGCGTCACCAAACGTGGGAAGGATCGCCTAACGCTTTGCATAAGGGCAGTTTAGCCCCTGTCTGTACTCTTGATTTTTTCGGGTGCGCACCGCGAGGGCCGGAAATCTGCCACCGCCGCGGCCATGATGACCACATCGGCTGCGCCGCACTTGGCCAGCACCACCTCCGCCATCTCCGCCGCAGTGGTCACATTTATTCGCGTTGCGCCATGCGGCGTGGCCAGCCCCGCCGGACTGCTGACCAAAGTCACCTGCGCGCCAAGATCAAGCGCCGCCTGCGCCACTGCGAACCCTTGTTTGCCTGACGAGCGATTGGTGATCATGCGCACAGGATGCCGTTTTCTGAATCCAAACTTGACATTCGGGCCGCTCCGGCCGATAACACCACGCTATGTCTTTGAATGGCGCGATCGACCTCCGTTCCGACACGATGACGATTCCGACGCCGGCCATGCGCGAAGCTATGGCTGCCGCGGAAGTGGGAGACGATGTGTTCGGAGAAGATCCGACAGTCAACAAACTGCAGTCCATGGCCGCGGACCTGCTGGGCCACGAGGCGGGCTTGTTGGTCAGCAGCGGCACCATGGGCAACGTCACTGCCGTCCTTTCGCACTGCGGGCGCGGCGATGAAGCGATATGCGGGGACCAGTCGCATATTTATTACTATGAGCAAGGCGGCATGGCGTCGCTGGCTGGCGTCATGCCGCGCACGCTGCCCAACCAGCCCGATGGAACCTTGCGCCTTGAGGATATCGAGGCGGCGCTGCGCGGCCCCGACCAGCACTTTGCAGTGACGCGCATGATCGCGCTTGAAAACACGCACAACCGCATGGGCGGCGCGGTGCTGACGCCGGAGTACATCAAATCGGTGGCCGATCTTGCGCACATGCGTGGTCTGAAGCTTCACATCGATGGCGCGCGCATCTTCAACGCCGCGGCCGCGCTTGATCTGCCAGTGCGGGCGTTGACTCAGCACGCCGACAGCGTGACCTTTTGCTTGAGCAAAGGCTTGAGCGCGCCGGTCGGTTCTGTGCTGGTGGGCTCGCGCGAGTTCATACAGCGCGCCCATCGTGCCCGCAAAGTTCTTGGCGGCGGCATGCGCCAGGCGGGCGTGATCGCGGCCGCCGGCGTGGTGGCGCTGGAACAGATGACCGGCCGCATTCGCGACGATCACGCCAATGCGCGCATCCTGGCTGAGGCCGTGAGCGGCGTGGCCGGGCTTCGCGTGGATATGGCGCGCGTGCGCACCAACATGGTTTATTTTGATCTGGATCCGAGCCTGCCGTTTGACGCCGCGGAGTTGTGCAGGCGGGCGGGGATCGGGCGCGTCAAGATTCTGCCCACGGGGGCGCGGCGCATTCGCGCGGTGTTGCACTGCTGGGTATCCCGCGAAGAAGTAATGGAAGCCGGCCGCGTGATCGCCGCGGCCGTTCTGGACTGGTCGGGCGACGCGCGCGCGGTCAAGGTGGATCGTTACTAATGCTAGAACTCATCCTAAGCCGGACAAGCCGGAACCAAACAAGGACAAGCCAAAACGTGTAAGGTTCAGGGATGGCGGAAGAAACCTTGGCAGAACGCTAC
>JANMNW010000230.1:0-9774 GCA_031368515.1 Chloroflexota bacterium | reverse complement strand
CTTAGCACTATGGCGCGTCTGGCTCAGTGGCAACTGGGCCTTTAGTATCTTGTTGGCGATACGTCCAAACTCTATAACCACGCCGTCTTGCAGTCGCGCACACAACAGTCTTAAGCATAGGTTGTGCTGGTTGTAACGGGGATTTTGGCCGCGTTGCGTGTGTGACTTCGCCCATTTCGCGGGTGCGTTTGTCTCATTGTCATTGGTGTTATCGCGTCTATGACGGACAGTCATAGACGTTTGCAATTTCAATTCGCAGGAGTGAATCAATGAAAAAAGTTCTCGTCATGCTCTCCGAATGGGGCTATTGGGGCGAAGAGCTTGTGGGGCCGCTGGAAGCGCTCGACAAGCACGGCTACGACGTCACCTTTATGACCAACAAAGGCAAACGCGCGCATGCGCTGCCGCCTTCGATGGAAGCGGGCTACTTCGACCCGCCGCTGCAAAAGGTCGTCACAGACGAGTACATGGCAAGCAAGACACGCGAGATCGATGGCGCGACGCGCCTGGACAACCCGTGCAACCTGTCGGAGTGGGCGCCCGAGCGGCCGTATTTCAACGCGCCCAATTTCGGCCGCGATCTCGAAGCGTATTACACCGCGCGCGAGCGCATGTGGAAGGACATCGAGAAGTATGACGCACTGTTGCTCGTGGGCGGCAGCGGCCCGATTCTCGACTTGGTCAACAACCAGCGCCTGCACGATGTGATCCTGGGCTTTCACGCGCAGGACAAGCTCATCGCCGCCGAATGCTACGGCGTGGCGTGTCTCGCCTTTGCGCGCGATTGGACCGACCGAAAGAGCATCATCGCCGGCAAGCACATCACCGGCCACGCGATGGAATACGACTACAAGGACGGCACAGGCTTCCTCAACACCGACATCAACATCGGCCCGCCGCCCTATCCGCTCGAGCTGATCCTGCGCGACGCGGTCGGCCCCGAAGGCAAGTTCCACGGCGGCGTCGGCCACACGCTGTCGACGATTTTGGACTACCCCTTCCTGAGCGGCCGCTCGACCCAGGACTCGCGCCTGGTTGGCGAACTCATGGTTGAGGTTCTGGAAAAGGGTCTGCGCCGCTACGGATGGTAACGCCAACCGCCCCCACCCTCAACGGACACGCCAACGGACACAGCGAACACGCGAATGGCACAAGCGCTCAGAGAAAAACTGGGCGCTTTGTCATCATTGAGCAGTTGCTGGCCGATGGCATGAACGTGATGTTCGGCAACCCCGGCACCGTCGAGCAGGGTTTTCTCGACGCGCTGGCGGAT
The DNA here is from genome assembly GCA_031368515.1 of Chloroflexota bacterium. Lineage (GTDB taxonomy): Bacteria > Chloroflexota > Anaerolineae > J036 > Brachytrichaceae > CANJQH01. The sequence goes on along the minus strand of JANMNW010000230.1, from coordinate 8,501 downwards.
TACCCGGACATGAAATACGTCCTGACGCTGCAGGAGTCGGTTGCCGTGATGATGGCCGACGGCTATGCGCGCGCGACCAAGAAGCCAACGCTGGTGCAGCTGCACAGCACCCCCGGCGTGGGCAACGCCATCGGCGCGCTGTATCAGGCCAAGCGCGGCCACGCGCCGCTCGTGGTGATCGGCGGCGACGCCGGCGTGCGCTATCTCAACATGGACGCGCAGATGGCCGGCGATTTGATCGCCATGGTCGAGCCGGTGACCAAATGGTCGACCGTGGTGACCGATCCGGCATCGCTGTTGCGCACGCTGCGCCGCGCGGCCAAGATCGCCGCCACGCCGCCGATGGGCCCGGTCTATGTGTGCCTGCCAATGGACATCCTCGACGCGGTGGCGGTTGAGGATGTGATCCCCGCCGCGATTCCCTCGACGCGCGTGATGCCCGACGCCGGCACGATTCGCGCCGCGGCGCAGACGCTGGCCGGCGCCGCCACGCCGATGCTGTTTGTCGGCGATGGCGTGGCCTACTCCGGCGCGCAGGACGAACTGGCGCGCGTGGCCGAGCTGCTCGGCGCCGAAGTGTGGGAAGCCGACGCCGGTGAAGTCAACCTCGACTATCGCCATCCGCTGTATCAAGGCATGACCGGGCATATGTTCGGTCATCACAGCCTGCCCATCACGCGCAAGGGCGATGTCAACCTGATTGTGGGCACTTACATGCTGCCCGAAGTGTTCCCCGAGCTGGGCGACATTTTCGCGCCCGGCGCGCAGAGCATTCACATCGATCTCAACGCCTACGAAATCGGCAAGAACCACCCGGTGACTGTGGGCCTGGTGGCCGATCCCAAGCTGACGCTGGCGGCGCTGGCCGACGCGCTAGAAACGGTGATGACATCGGCGCAGAAGGCGGCGGCAGCCGCACGCTGCGGCGTGATTGGCGCGGCGAACGCGGCCAAGCGCGCGGCGGCGCTGGAGGCAGACAAAGTCGCAAGGAACACCGTGCCACTCAAGATGCCGGCGTTTATGGCCGAGCTGGCCAAGCACATGCCGGCCGACACGATCATCTTCGATGAAGCGTTGACCAACTCGCCCGCGGTGGTGCGGCACTTCCCGCCTTCGCGAACAGGCAGCTACTTTCTGACGCGCGGCGGTTCGCTGGGTGTGGGCATCCCCGGCGCGATAGGCGCCAAGCTGGCCAATCCGGACAGAACGGTGATCGGGTTCACCGGTGACGGCGGCAGCATGTACACGATTCAGGCATTGTGGACGGCGGCGCGGCACAACATTGACGCCAAATTCGTGGTATGCAACAACGCCACCTATAAGCTGCTGCAGCTCAATATCGACACCTACTGGAAAGAACGCGAGATTCCCAAGCACGATTTCCCGCTCAGCTTCGATCTGTCGCACCCGGCGCTGCAATTCGCCACCATCGCGCAAGGCATGGGCGTGCCCGCCGTGCGCGTGGAAACTCACGAACAGATCGGCCCGGCGATCCGGCAGGCGCTGGCGACGACGGGGCCGTTTCTGATCGATCTGGTGCTGGAAGGCGATGCGCATCCGGAACGCGTGGATGCCGCGTGCAGCCTTTGAACCCAAGCGGAGCAACACAGTATGCAAACCATTCTTCAACCGACTCAAGGCCTTGTGGCAATGCCCGTCGATACACCCAAAAAGCGCATGTATGAAAACCAGGTGCGGCACCTGATTGCAGGCGATGCCGATGGCCTGGTCGACGACAACTATCACGAGCACGCGACGATCGCCTCGTTCAAGTTTGAAGTCAGCGGCCGCGAAGCGCTCAAGGCGCACTTCCGCAACTTCATGGGCTCGGTCAAGATCCTCGAAGTGCTTTCCACCGACAACTTTGCCGAAACCGCGCGCGGCTTTTCGTTCGAAGCCACGGTGCGCACAAACTTCGGCATCGGCAAAGTCTATGACGTCTTTGTGCTGGAAGGCGACAAAGTGATCTATCACTTCACAGGCGAAAAGTAGCCAGGCAACCGTATCAAACGCCGCCGCTTATGCAGTGGCGCAAAGTTCAGGAGACAACACCATGAGCAACACAACACTCGCAACCCGCTTTTTCGTGGACATGATCGGCAAAGCCGATTGGTCGGTCGCCGATGAGATTCTGTCGCCCGATGTGGTGATGCATCACCCCAGCAGCCCAGCCCCGGTCTCCGGCAAAGCTGCGGTGACCGGCTTTCTCAATGCGTTTCGCGCCGGATTTCCCGACATGAACATGCAGGTTGAAAACGCGTTTGGCGACGGCGAGCAGATTGCAGTGCGCTGGAAGATGAGCGGCACGCACACGGCCGACCTGTTTGGCATTCCGCCGAGCGGCAAAAGCGTCACTGTGAAGGGCATCAGCGTGTTGCGCGTGGCCAACGGCGTCGTCGTCGAAGACTGGGTGGCCGAAGATTCGCTGGGCTTGATGGTGCAGCTCGGGCTCGTGCCGGCCATGGCGTAGTCGCAGCACGCTGCCCAAAAGCACACAAACACCATGAGCACATCCCTCGCCCCCACCCTTGAAGCGCCGGCCAAGAACGGCAACGGCCACGCGCCGATCACCGATGCGCAGATCAACGCTTTGGTCGCCGCCTGGTACTTGGCGCTCGATCAACACGATCCAATCGAGAACTGCTACACCCTGCTCGCGGACGAGGGCCTGGTTATGCAGTTCCCCGACGGCGATATTCGCGATCACGCCTCCTTCAAAAAATGGTACGACCGCGTGATCAACCTGTTCTTTGACGAACACCACACCGTGCAAAGTGTGCGGTCAGTGATTACGGGCGACGAAGCGACCGTGGACGTGGTTGTGGGCTGGCAGGCCAGCTGGTGGGTGGCGCCGACGGCGAAGAGCAAGCGAGTGTCAATGGACGCCACGCAGCGCTGGGTGGTGCGGCGATCGGACAAGAACAAGCATGGTGTGGTGATCGCGTTCTACAACGCGCAGCACGAGCCGTTCAACTACGCCCCGGGATTTGCACGGCTGTAGGAGCGACATCATGAGCAGCAATTCGTTCGACTTCATCGTGATTGGCGGCGGCGCGGCCGGATCGGTGGTGGCCAACCGGCTGAGCGCAGATCCAGCATGCAGAGTGCTATTGCTGGAAGCCGGCGGCCCGCCCGATGCGCCCGCCATTCAGGACCCCAAAAGCCTGGTGACGCTGTGGGGATCACAACATGACTGGGCATTGAAGACCGAAGCGCAGCCCGGCATGGGCGGCAAATCCATCGTCATCAACCAGGGCAAGGTGCTCGGCGGCGGCACGGCGATCAACGCCATGATGTATGTGCGCGGCAACCGGCTGAACTACGACATGTGGAACGCGCTCGGCGCGGACGGCTGGAGCTACGATGATGTGCTGCCGTATTTCAAGGCGCTCGAAGACTATGAGGGCGGCGCATCGGATGTGCACGGCGCGGGCGGCCCGATCACCGTGCGGGATTGCCCGGACCCCACCATGCGCTCGGAGGCGTTCAACCATGGCGCGGTCGAGCTGGGCTATGACGGCCCGTATTGGGACACCAACGGCGCGCGCCAGGAAGATGGCGCCGGGTATTTGCAGTTTCATGTGGGCGTCGACGGCAAACGCGTCACATCCACGAGCGCATTTCTCGATCCAGTTCGGCATCGCGCGAATCTGACGATCGTGACCGGCGCGACGGCCACGCGGCTGATGATGAACGGCAAACGCGCCGTGGGCGTTGAATATCGCCAGGCCGGCGAGACCAGGCAGGCGCGCGCCGACCGGGAAGTGGTCGTCAGCGCCGGCGCGTTGGCGTCGCCAAAGCTGTTGATGCTCTCCGGCATCGGCCCGGCGGCGCAGCTGCGCGCGCATGGCATCGACGTTGTGGCCGATCTGCCCGGCGTGGGCCAGAACCTGCAGGATCATGTGCAACTGCCGATCGTGTTTAGGAACAAGATCGATCTGCCACAGCCCGAGCTGCTCACCGGCAATGCGCTGTTTGTGCGCACGCGCGCGGGCATGGCGTCGGCGCCGCCGGACATGCAGATCAACTTTACGCCGGCCGTGCCGCAACCCCTGGCGCCGGTGCTGAATCTGCCGGTTCCTGCGTTTATCTTCCTGGCGATTCTGGTGCAGCCGCAAAGCCGCGGCACCGTCGCTTTGCGCTCGTCCAACCCGGATGACGCGCCCATCATCAACCCGAACTATTTGCAGGCCGGAGCCGATGTGCAGTCGCTGGCCGAAGCCGTGCGCATCGCGCGCGAGCTGGCGGCGACCAAGGCGTTCGCGCCGTACACCGGCGGCGAACTGGCGCCCGGCGCCGACACGCCGCTGGAAGGCTACATCCGCTCGCAAAGCTCGACGCTGTGGCACCCCGCGGGCACCTGCAAGATGGGTCTCGACGCGCAGGCGGTGGTCGATCCCTCGCTCAATGTCCACGGCGTGGACGGGTTGCGCGTGATCGACGCCTCGATCATGCCGACCGTCACCAGCGGCAACACCGTTGCACCCGCATTCATGATCGGCGCCAAGGGCGCTGATTTGATTCTCAAAAAACAACCCGAACTCATGGAGGCCACCGCATGAAAAACGTTCCCTACACACAGCTCGGACAGATGTATCGCGAGCACATCCAGCTGATTCTCGACAAAAACATCGACGCGCTCATTGACCAATACACCGACGACTGCGTGCTGATCAGCAGCTTTATGAAGAAGCCGATCGTGTATCGCGGCAAGACGGAGCTGCGCGAGCACATGCAGGGCATCCTGGGCATCGACGGCCTTGAGACCGACATTGTGTTCTGGGGCGAGACCGAAAGCCCGCAGACGCTGATGATCACCGAGCAGATTGCGATGAAGACAAAGGACGGCGAAGCCAACATGCGCTTTGCCGACAGCTGGGTGCTGCGCGACGGCAAGATCGCAATTCATTTTGCCGGCATGGTTCAACATCCGGACGGAACACTCGCCTAGAGCGATTCCCCCGAAGACACCTTCACACGGCATCGCCCGACGACGGCGGCGAGTGAAGGCGGAGGCAAACATCATGGCAGTCATATCAGGTCCGCTGGCCGGCAAAAAAGTGGCCATTCTCTTGGAAAGCGATTTCTACGAGAAGGAAATTTTCTATTACGAGCATCGTTTCCCGGAAGAAGGCATCGAGCCGCACTTCATGAGCCGCTTGTGGGGGCAGCCGTATCTCACATTCAAGGGCCACGAGGAACATTACCCGTTCGAATGCCATCGCAGCTTTGAAAACATGAGCGACGCCGATCTGCGCGGCTACTCGGCGGTGATCGTGCCGGCGGGCATCGTGTCCGATCGATTGCGCTGGACCGAGGACATCACCAAGTTGCCCCCGGCGGTCGAGTTTCTCAAGCGCGCGTTTGCCGAGCCGTCAATCATCAAGGGCATCATCTGTCATGGTTTGTGGCTGGCCTCGCCAATCGCCGAAGTGGTGCGCGGCCGCAGGCTGGTGTGCCACAACAACCTGCTTGGCGATGCGCGCAACATGGGCGCGATCTATGTCGATCAGGACGTAGTCGTCGACGGCGACCTGGTCACCGCGCGCACGGGCGGCCACTGCCATCTCTTCGCGCGAACGATCATCGACATGACGAGCGCGCGCGAAAGCAGGGCGGAAACCATCCCGACCTATCGAACCAGCCCCGGCCGGATCGCCGACCGCAGCATCAGCGCGGCGCCGGCCAAGATCGGCCGCCGCGTGATTTAGCAAAGTGCCGCATAGCACAGGAGCTTCAATGTCATACATCGCGTTTCATCACATCGCATTGAATTGCAGCAACATGGCCGCCACCGAACGGTTTTACAGCACGCATTTCGGCTTTCGCCGGGCACGCGCCATCGTGCTGCCCGACACGCAGATCATCTTTCTGCGCTCCGGCAACGCCTATCTGGAGTTATTTCAGGCCAAGGGCGATTCGCCCGGCGCACAAAACGACGGCCCGGCGGCTCAAGGCATCCGCCACATGGCTTTTCGCGTCGATGACGTGGATGCCAAGCTGGCGGCCATGGGCGCCGACGCGCGCGTGACGCACGGCCCGTTTGGCTTTGACGCCTTTATCCCCGGCTGGCGCACGGTCTGGGTGTCCGATCCGGACGGCAACATCGTCGAGATCAGCCAGGGCTTTCGCGATGAAAACGAAATGGTCATGGCGGCGGGCAACTGGCGCGAGGGGATGAACTAGGCGCAATGGCACTCGTAAAAGCTTTGAAATCCGGCGTGCACGGCAACGAGCGCATCAACGCGTTTAGCGACGGCGTGTTCGCCATCGCCATCACGCTGCTCGTGCTTGAGCTGAAGGTGCCCGAGCATTTGCCAGCGGGCGGCCTGGCCGAGCTGTTGCCCGAGCTGCTGCCCAAATTTCTGGGCCACGTGATCAGCTTCATCGTGCTCGGCATCTACTGGGTGGGACAGCACAACATGTTTCTGCACATCAAACGGCACGACCGCGTGCTGCTGTGGTTAAACAACCTGTTTTTGCTGGCCGTGGCGTCGATGCCTTTCTTCGCCGGTTTGATCACGCACTACGCCGAAGACCGCATCGCGCTGATCGCCTATGCCGCCAATCTGGTGGTCGCCGGCCTGATGCTGGCCGCCATCTGGAGCTATGCGACGGCCGGCCGGCGCCTGGTGGCGACCGACATGGCCGACGACATGGTGACATTCGTGCGCCGTCGCGTGCTGCTGGCGCCGGCGTTGTATGCCGTTTCGATCGCGGTTGCTTTTGTCAGCCCGCTGGCCGCGCGATTGATCTTTGTAGTAGTCGCGCTTCTGTATATCGTCCCGAATCCGCTGGATCACTTTCACCATCGCGAGCTGAACACCGGAGCGCTGGTTGAGATGAATGATGAAACCGAGGTCGGCTCCGCAAATGGTTCCGCCGACTAAGTCCCACAAACATTAGGAGCAATGCACATGACACAGACACTCATTAAATCCGTATCGGACACCGTCGCGGGCTATGTCACCTTCTTTGACAAAGCGCGCGATGTGTATGGCGTGAAAACGCCGGGCGGAACCGAATTCGAAGTCAAGCTCAAGAGCAACACCTACGCGCTGATGACGCGCAACCTGGGCAACCCCTGGGCCGACGCCACCGGCAAGATGCGCGACATGCTCACGCCCGGGCGCTTCGTCTTCACCTACGGCGTGTTTTACGCGCAGGGCGAAGGACAGGTGTTCGAGGCGCAGTATCTGACCTTTGTCGGCGCCAAGGCCGATGAGTGGACGTTTGAAAAGCAGGACTGGTGGGTCAAGCAGATCAAGGAGATCGGCGATTTCTATTTGAACGCGCAGTTCCCCAGCGGCACAGTCGATTACCGCGACTACCGCACCACCATCACGCTCAACGGCAAAAAGGAAAAGGACAACTACCGCCAGGAGACCGACACGATTTCGCGCCTGGTCTACGGCTTTGCCTCGGCCTACATGTTCACCGGCGATGAGCGCTTTCTTGAAGCCGCCGAAAAAGGCACCGAGTATCTGCGCGACCACATGCGCTTTTTTGACGCCGACGAGAACATCGTCTACTGGTATCACGGCATTGACGTGCGCGGCAACAAGGAAGACAAAGTGTTCTCCTCCGAGTTTGGCGACGATTACGACGCCGTCCCAGCCTATGAGCAGATCTACGCGCTGGCCGGCCCGATTCAAACCTACCGCATCACCGGCGACCCGCGCATTTTGCGCGACGCCGAGCTGACCGTCTCGCTGTTCGACCGATTCTTCCTCGACAAGGAAAAAGGCGGCTACTTCTCGCATCTTGATCCGATCACACTCGATCCGCGCAGCGAGTCGCTCGGCGCGAACAAGGGCAAGAAGAACTGGAACTCGGTGGGCGATCACGCCCCGGCCTACCTGATCAACCTGTATCTGGCCACGGGCGATCAGAAATATGCGCGCATGCTCGAACACACCTTCGACATGATCGCCAAATACATGCCGGATTATGAAAACAGCCCCTTCATGCAGGAGAAGTTCTTTGAGGACTGGACGCATGACAAAACGCACATGTGGCAGCAGAACCGCGGCGTGCCCGGCCACAACCTGAAAGTGGCCTGGAACATCACGCGCATGTACAACCTGATGCCCAAGAAGGAATACAAGCAATTTGCGCAGCAGATCGCCGAGGTGATGCCCACGGTCACCATGGATGTGCAGCGCGCCGGCTGGTATGACGTGATGGAGCGCGCCCTGCAGCCCGGCGAAGAGCTGCATCGCTTCGCCTTCCACGATCGCAAAGCCTGGTGGCAGCAAGAGCAAGGCATTCTGGCGTATTTGATCATGCAGGGCGTCTATGAAAAGCCCGAGTATCTGCGCCTGGCGCGCGAATCGGAGGCGTTCTACAACGCGTTCTTCCTCGATCACGACGACGGCGCGGTGTTCTTCAATGTGCTGGCCAATGGCGTACCCTTCCTGGTGGGTACCGAGCGCTTCAAGGGCAGCCACTCGATGAGCGGCTACCACTCCACCGAGCTGTGCTACCTGGCGCAAACCTAT